>JAFTFA010000058.1 GCA_017449785.1 Muribaculaceae bacterium
CCTGGCCTACTTCGCCATGGACTTCCGCATCGACCTGAGCAAGCCCTTTGAGCCGCCCTTCCAGCCCACCGTGGCCAAGTATACCGACAACTACATCATGCACATCAGTGGCAGCAAGGCCTTCTCCTATGCTGGCGAGCGCATCGCAATGACCTGCATCAGCCCGGCCATCTTCAACCGCCACTATCCCGACCTGTCGGCCCGCTACGACGGACTGCCCTTCGGCAAGGTGTTTATCACCCGCACGCTCTATGCCCTGTCATCTGGAACGAGCCACAGCGCCCAGTATGCCCTGGCAGCCATCATGGATGCCGCCAGCAACGGCGAGTATGACTTCCGTGACGATGTCATCGTCTATGGCGAGCGCGCCCACAAGTTGAAGGAGATCTTCACGCGCCACAACTTCCGCATCGTTTACAGCATGGACATGGACAAGCCCATCGCCGACGGTTTCTACTTCACCATCGGTTACGGCAACATGACCAGTGGTGAGTTGGCGCGCGAGTTGATGTACTACGGCGTGAGTGCCATCTGCTTGGCAACCACCGGCTCCTGGCAGCAGGGCCTGCGCGTGTGCACCTCGTTCATCCAGGATCACCAGTACGAGATCCTCGACGAGCGTATGGCCATTTTTGCCGAGAACAACCCTATTGACTGAATTTGAAAGTTAGCAGTAGATTGGCTAACTGATAAGGACTATAGCCAAGATGAAGTGTTGAGAAACTGATTTTCTTGGCACACGCACAATCACTGCGGGAGCGTCGCATCGGTCGGCTCTCCCGCATTCTTTTTTGGTTGTGTATGAGATTTTTTATATTTTTGTGCACGAATAATCACTAAATCTTTACAGCAATGGATATCAATAGACGTGAATTCTTGCGCCGCTTCGGCATCGCTGCGGGTTCGGCAGCAGCGTTGGCAGCCCTGGAGCCTTTCAGTGCCCTGGCTGGAGCGACCAGCAGTCAACAAGCGAGTACAGTGCCCGACCAGGCGGTGCGCATGACTTACCGTGTGCAGCGCGGCACGGGCGAACAGGTGTCGCTGCTGGGCTTCGGCATGATGCGCCTGCCCCGTGACAACCAGGAACTGGTCAACCAGTTGGTGGACTACGCCATAGCTCATGGCGTGAACTACTTTGACACGGCGCCGATATATGGCGGTGGGCTCAACGAGGGCATCACGGGTGCCGCCTTGAGCCGCCATCCCCGCGAGAAATACTATGTGGCCACCAAGATGTCTAACTACAACGAGAGCTTGTGGTCGCTTGACGAGGCCAAGGGGATGTATGAGAACTCCTTCAAGGCTCTGCGGGTTGATTACATCGACTACTACCTGCTGCATGGCGTGGGGCAGGGTGGCATGGAGAACCTGAACCGGCGCTTCATCGACAACGGTCTGCTCGATTTCCTCGTTGGGGAGCGCGAGGCGGGCCGCATACGCCACCTGGGCTTCTCCTATCATGGCGACGTGGAGGTGTTTGACTGGCTCGTTGACCACAATGACAAGTATCACTGGGACTTCGTGCAGATTCAGATGAATTTCCTGGATTGGCGTCACGCCTCGCTCAACAGGGAAGGTCGCAAGCGCGATGCCGATGCCGAGTACCTCTATAACAAACTCGAGAAAGCCGGCATCCAGGTCGTCGTGATGGAGCCCCTGCGTGGCGGCTCGCTGGCCAAGATGGCCGACGAGTATGCCAGTCAGTTGCGGGCCATGCGTCCCGATGCCTTGCCTGCCGAATGGGCCTTCCGCTGGGTGGGCTCCCACCCCAACATCTTGACCACCTTGAGCGGCATGAACCAGATGGAGCACCTGGAGCAGAATGTGGTCACCCACTCGCCTCTCGATCCCTGCACCGATGCCGAGAACGCCCTGCTCGAAAAGATTGCCGATGGCATGGCTGGTGTCCCCGTGATACCGTGTACTGCCTGTGAATACTGCATGCCGTGCCCCTATGGCGTAGATATTCCAGGCAACTTCAGTTTCTATAACGAGGCCATCAACCAGCACATCCTGCCCTTGCCCGTCCCCAGCGCGGCAGACTATGCGGAGCGCAAGGAACGTTTCCTCACAGGCTATCTCCAGGCCTTGCCTGCCGATGCCCGGGCCAACCAGTGTGTTGATTGCGAGGCCTGCTTGTCCAAGTGCCCGCAGCAGATACGCATCCCCAACCAGATGAGCCGCATCGTCCAGCTCCTGCGCAAGTCCTGACGACAACTCCACTACGGCAAAGGGGAAACTATAAGTGTAATAAATACAAACTATTTGGTTATCTGTGTTTATTGTACTTATGGCTTCCCCTTTATTATCGTTGTGGAGATGGATGGCTGTTGCTTGGATCGGGCTACATCATGAAATGGGCAAACCAGTACTCAAACAGCGGGTCACCTAAAACAAAACCCTCATCACTTGTTTCAATGAGTTCCTTTTCGGTCAACCGGTTGATGATCTTTGTCAGATTGGAGCGCGTACCTAAGTCAAAGCGGCTTGTCACTTCTCGTTGACCGAAGTTCTTGTGATAGCCAGCACAGATGGCCCGGATGAAATTTAACTGGTAGGTTGTCAGCCCAGAGGTCTGCTCCACAAACAGTGGGGAAACTTGTGCCATTGTGGCTTCAAAGCCAGCGTCAAGATCTTCATCGGTAACCTCGTCGCCAGAATTAGCAAGGACATTCCAGGCCAGTTGTTGCACGTAGGATGGATAACAATCTGCCCTTTGACAGATGCGCAAGGCTCTGTCTGATGAAATCACCTTATTAGCCGTGGCAAAACGACTGACGATGTACGGCACCCAGTGCTCTACTCCAATCTTCTTGAGGAAAAACATGTCACCGAACTGATAGAATGGCATCTTGCGGCTATAAAACAGTTGGGACATCAGGTGTTGTTTGCTGCCAAACAAGCAGTAGGAGGCGTGTTTGTGATGCTGCCACACACTGCGGATGCAACGTTGCACACTCAATGAATTGGGAAACTCGCCCACCTGCTGGAACTCGTCGATGCACACAACGATATTCACCCCTAACTTGCCTGCGATGCGCTCGGGCAACTCCAGCACATCTTCGGGTGTGTTGTTGCTTGGTGTGATGCCCAGTGACAAGGAAAAATCGCTTGAGGGCTCGGGCGTGTAAGATAACTTGGGCGTGATACCCATTAAGAACTCCTTAGCCATCTCGATCATTCGTTCTATCCGGGTTGATGTGGCTGAGATGATCGACGAGGCAAATTTCTCATAAAAATCATACTCGGTGCGACACTTGTAAATGTCCATATAAACAACCTTGACATCTTCACTATCCTGCATCTGGGCTTGGACATGCTTGACCAGTGAGGTCTTTCCCATGCGGCGTGGTGAGATGATGATGCTGTTCACGCCATTTTCAAAATTAAGACGTAACCGCTTGGTCTCTAACTCACGGTCGGTGAAATTATCTTCATCCACCGACATGCCATATACAAAAGGTCTTGCCATAGTCTATGTAATATTGAATTTGCCACAAAAATAATACAAAAAAAGATATGCACCAACTAGGGTGATACCAAATGGTGAACATTATATTTTTTTAACTATGTTACTAATATAAAGAGGTTTAAATGAATAAGAACAATGTTCACCAAGTGGTGTAACACCAAGTGGTGAACATTATGGAGCATAAATCATAGTTAATGACAATAAAGGCAAGCCCCATGATTCACTTGGACGGTGCAAATATAGGGCTTGTTTTAGTGTTATTGTTTTGCTAGCGCGTGTGCGTTAATCTCTTGTGGGTCACTCGGGAGTCATGACGATCTCGAGCATGTGGCCTGTTGCCAGCAGTTCGCGGGCAAAGGCTGAGATGTCCTCGGGAGTGAGGGACTTGATGAATGGCACGTCGTCCTGGTCGATGTCAACCTCACCGGTTGAGGCATAGTTATTGATGATAGACATCCATCGCCAATCGCCAGCCCTGCTCTTGTATCTTTCACGGGACTGGATCATCTCCTGCTTGAATTCCTCAAGGCCGGCCTCATCGATGTGCTCACAGGCCTTTTCCATCTCCTCTTTCAGGATTCTTGTCACCTCGTCGGCCAACTCTGGCTTGACGGTGACAAAGGTGTGCACCTCGGTGAACGGTCTGTCACCTTCCATGTAATGCTGGTGGTTGCCTCCCACGGGATGATAGGCATTGCCGTTGTCAGCACAGATCCTTTGACGGTGGCGTTTAAACTTGAGGTAGTCGCTCAAGAGCCTTGCCTTGATCTCATTCTCATCGCTATAAGGAATCTGAGTGTTGATCCACCTGATATTGATTGAGGCGCGGGGTTGCTTCATCTTGTGGGTGAAGTGGCAGATGACGTCCCGCTGGGGGTGGGTAGTGACATTGACCCAATTGGACTTCACGTCCTTGTTGGCCGGCAGCGAGGCGATGTATCGCTCGATATAGGGACGGATGGTGGACTCGTCCACCGGGCCGACGATCACAAAGGTGTATCCAGCGGCATTGGCAGTGCGCTCCTTGGCAATCTCGACGATGCGGTCATAGTTGAGCCGTGCTATATCGGTTGACTTGAAGATCTTGTAGCGCCAGTTGTGGTCATACAAGACACTCATGATGGAGTCCATAAATACATTCTCCTGGAAAAACAGGTCGTCGGTAGCCTGCTCGTCCTCCTGGAGTTCCTTCTCCATAGCCTTGATGAGCGTGTTGTAGTTGTTCTCGTCCATTGACACATCGGTGAACTGCAGGTATATGAGTTGGAACAGGGTCTCCAAGTCCTTGACTGAAGAGTTGCCCCTGACTTGGTCTTCATAGGTGTCCATGGACTGGAAAACTTCTATCTTATTACCCGAGTTGTTTTGTATCCACTCATTGTTGCGGCCCGCCCAATTCCACTGGCTGAAGAAGGTGTTGAACTTCTCGCAGTTAGCCCAGTCCTTCTCGCCATAGAGCGAACTGCCACCGCGCTGTGTTGCGCTAATCATGACCTCATCCTCATTTGAATCGGTGGACTTGAACAGCACACGCACGCCATTGCTCAACTCCAGGTCCTTGACGCCCAGCGCTTCAATGTTGGTTTCCTTGACGATTTTCCCCTTCTTGGGCAATTTGGAGATCAGTGACTTCTGCTTCATGTTATTGGCCATCACCACGTTGACACTCAATACTGCCGGCAGTAGCAGCAGTGCAATGATAAAACTCTTTATTTTCATAGTCATTACGGTTTGATGAATAATAATTTTCTCATTATGGGGCAGGAAGGGGGTACTTCCCGCTTGCCCGATGCAAAAGTAAAAAAAACTCGCGTGGGAGTCTATCATTTTATTAAAAAAATACAGATTGTCTGTTATTTTTACATGAAAGTGTCAAATTATTTTACACTCATGCTGAATAGGGCAAAAAAACAGTGGCACTGTTCGGTATAAGGTCACGCTTTGGCGTGGCCACAGGGTAGCAGCGGTCACGCCAAGGCGAGGCCCTACAGTGGCCACAGGTTGATATTGTATACCTTTATTATCGTGATTGTTGTTTTGCCGTTTAGAAGTCGAAGCCCAGGGAGATGTAGGGATAGACTTGATGGGTGAAGTTGCTCCAGCTGAGGGAGGCTCCCAGGGGACCGACGATGCTGTTGTAGCAGTAGCCGAGTTGTGCGCCCCAGATGGGACTGCGGTCAAAGATATGGCCTAACTTGTCGTTTTGCTCGGCTACCTGGCCCTTGACCATGATGTAGTGCTCCTGGAACACACGTTGCTGCAACTTGAAGCCCGCCACGAGCAGTTTGCTGTCCATGACATGGCAGTGACCGAAGCCCGCGAAGGGCAGCTGCTGCTGATAGTAGATGCCGAATCGGTTGCCTCCCATCATGTTGGCAGCTGTTGCCGGAACATCCTTGCCAAACATCAGGCGGCCATAGATCATGGGCTGCAGGTGGGTCGTGCTGGAGAGTGGCAGGGTCATGCGCCAGTGGGCCGTCACTTCGCTCAAGCCGCTATGACCCTTCCACCGGGCAAAATTGTCGGTGATGTAGGCATAGGAAGCCTCGGCACGCATACCCCGACGGGTGAAGTACCAGTTGTCCTCGGTGTTATACTGGGCCCGGGCATGGTAGCTAAAGTAATGTTCATTCTTGATGAAGTCGCTCACGCTATACTCGTTGCTCAGCACATCATAGTTGCGGTAGTGGTCCCATGCGATACCCAGGTCCAGATTCAGGTTGAGGGCATCGAGCGAGAGCAGCGTGGCATTGGCCCGCTGGTAGAAGGACAGCAGGTTGTCGCTGCGGTGATTGCGCTGGTACAGGTTGAAGTCGTTGTGCCAGATCTCATAGGAGAGGCCAATGCGGCGGTGCGGCCTGAGGCTGGTGCTCCATTCCAGCCGGCCCATGGTGCGCCTGCCCAGCCTGAGGGTGAAGTCCAGTTGGTGGTCCAGGCGGTTGCCGAAGTAGTAGGTCGCACCAATCTGGGCGGCCACCAGTTCCTCATTGTCGTAGCGCGCTCCCAGGCTCACCTTGATGGTGTTGCGGGCATTCTTCTCGTTGGCGAGCTTGCTGGCCTCATCCTTCTCGATGTCGCTCAGGTGGATGATACTGTAGTCGGGACGATAGTCCTCGGGCACGCCGGCTTGCCGCTTGAGCGCCTTGATGGACTCCATCTGGGCTCGGGCGGCGTTCTCGCCGCGCTGTATCAGGTTGCGGATGGCCGAGCGATAGAAGTCGGCTGCTGAGTATCCCCTCGTGGGAACATGGATCACCAGGTCGCAGAGTTTCTCGTTATCATTGATGCGCTGGTGGATGTCGGCACCGATGGACCGCTCCAGGATGTCCGAGAAGGAGAAGTAATTATCGTTGATGCCCAGGTCGGTCACGACACCGATGACGATGTCGGCACCCATCTTGCGTGCCAGGTCGGCCGGGAAGTTGTTCTTGGTGCCGCCGTCAACCAGTACATAGGGGTCCATCCTCACGGGAGCGAACACGCCTGGCACAGCCATGCTGGCACGGATAGAGGTGGCCAGTGAGCCATGGTCGAGCACTACCTCGCTGTCGGTGACCAGGTTGGTGGCGACACAGCCGAAGGGGCGCGGCAGCGACTTGAAGTCGATGTCATCGCTCTGGCGCAGGTACTGGCGCAGGGTGTTCTCGATGTTGGTGCCGCGTATCAGGCCTCCCGCCAGCGAGTCCTTGCTGTGGTCGAGGAAGATGCGGTAGTCCAGCAGGTAGATGTTCTGGCGCTCGCGCTCGTCAAGGGTCTGGTTTCTCATCGACAATCGGTCGCGCAGCATGTCGCCCCAGTCGATGCCGTTGATAAAGGTCTCGATGTCGGTCGCATCATAGCCCACGGCATACAGGCCGCCGATGATGGCGCCCATCGACGTGCCGGTCACCATGTCGATGGGGATACCCGCTTCTTCCAGCACCTTGAGTGCACCGATGTGTATCGTGCCTAACGCACCGCCGCCACACAAGACGACGGCCACTTTCTTGCGTTCATTCTGGTTTTTTTCAAGGGGCTGCGCAACCATGCCGATTGTTATCAGCAGCGTCAAGATGTAGGTGATAAATCGTTTCATCTGAAATATTTTTTTGCAAAGATACACTTTTTGGAGATTTCTTGTTACCTTTGTAAACTAAATCAAAAAAAACGTATCCCACTATGAAGACCTATCTCGTGACCGGAGCCGCAGGATTCATTGGCTCGAACTTTGTGAAGTATATCCTCAGTAAGTATGGCGACAACATTGAGGTCATCATCCTTGATGCACTGACCTATGCTGGTAACCTGGCGTCGATCAAGGATGAGATTGAGCGTCCCAATGTCACGTTCATCCGTGGTGACGTGCGCGACCGCGAGCTGGTGCAGGGCATCATGCATGACAACGACGTGGACTATATCGTCAATTTTGCCGCCGAGAGCCACGTGGACCGCAGCATCACCAATCCGCGCCTGTTCCTGGAGGTCAACATCCTGGGCACCCAGAATATGCTCGACTGTGCCCGCGAGGCATGGTTCACGGGCAAGGATGCCGCGGGACACAACACCTATGCCCAGGGCAAGAAATACCTCCAGATCTCGACCGACGAGGTCTATGGGTCCCTTGCCAAGGACTATGACGAGCCCCATGAGCTCGAGGTGACCGACGACGTGCGCGAGGTCATCGAGGGCCGCACCGACCTCAAGACCTATGGCCGCCACTTCTTTACCGAGGAGACCCCGCTGGCTCCCCGCTCTCCCTACTCGGCCAGCAAGACCAGTGCCGACCTCATCGTCATGGCCTATCACGAGACCTACGGTCTGCCCGTCAATATCACCCGCTGCAGCAACAACTACGGGCCCTACCACTTCCCCGAGAAGCTCATCCCGCTCATTATCAAGAATATCCTTGAGGGAAAGAAGCTGCCCGTCTATGGCAAGGGAGAGAACGTGCGCGACTGGCTCTACGTCGAGGACCACTGCAAGGGCATCGACCTGGTGCTGCGACAGGGCACCGTCGGTGAGGTCTATAACATCGGCGGCTTCAACGAGGAGAGCAACATCAATATCGTCAAGCAGGTCATTGCCATCATTGCCCGCATCATGCGCGAGGAGCCCGAGTACCAGCAGTTGTTGAAGTGCGACCTCGATGTCATCAACGACGACCTCATCGAGTTTGTCACCGACCGTCCCGGCCACGACATGCGCTATGCCATCGACCCCAGCAAGATTGCACGCGAACTCGGCTGGTATCCCGAGACGCCCTTCACCGTGGGCATCGAGAAGACCATCCGCTGGAACCTCGACCACCAGCCCTGGGTCGCCAGCGTGACCAGCGGTGACTATCAGAAGTATTACGACGAGATGTACGGCAACCGCTAGTTTACAGTTTTAAATTTTCAGTTAGATGAAGTATCGGGTGGTCTTTGAGTTCCAGAGCGAGGACTCGGCGATGAGCGACGTGTATAACTGCAAGGACGAACAGGCAGCGCAGGAAAAATTTGCTGAGTTGCGCGACAGTCTTGAGCACGTAGTTGACGCCGCTTCTTGCGAGATAATCGATCAGCCCAGCCACTATAGCGTCATCAACCGTCAGGAGGGCATCTACGGCTACGTCCGCCTGCTTGATGATTAGTCGCTGGTGAGGAGTTTGTAGCCGATGCCGCGGACGTTGACGATGCGCAGCGACGGGTCCTGGACAAGACGGTGGCGCAGCTTGGTGATGAACACGTGCAGGCTCTTGTTGTTGAAGAAACTGTCGTCTCCCCACAATTCCAGCAGTAGTGATTGGGTCGTGACCACCTCGCTGGGATGCAGGCACAGGCGGCGCAGGATTTCGCTCTCGCGATAGGACAACTCGGCGCGGGTACCAGTCGGCACATGGGTCAGCCGCTGGACGACGGCGTCAAACAGGTATTGTCCTATGGTGAATTGGTGAGTGGTCTGGTCACTGGACTGGGGTGCGATCGTGCAGGCGCGGCCCAGCAGTGCCTTGATGCGCACGATGAGTTCCTGCATCCCGAAGGGCTTCTTCAAGTAGTCGTTGGCTCCCATTTCAAAGCCGTGCACCACATCGCCCACCGCCGAGCGTGCCGTGAGGAAGATGACGGGCGTCAGCCGGTCGTGCTTGCGGATGCGGCGCACCAGTTCATAGCCGTCCAGCCGTGGCATCATCACGTCGGCCACGAGTACATCGGGCTTGCAGGCGACATATAGCCTCAACGCTTCTTCTCCGTCATTGGCCACGGTCACGTCAAACCCCTGACCATCCAGGGTGTCCTTGATGATCAGGGCCAGCGTGTGCTCGTCCTCGGCCAGCAATATGTGTATAGTGTCGTTCATGCCCATTGTATCGTGAATGTCGTGCCCTCACCCTTGACGCTTGTTGCCAGAATGCTCCAGCCGTGCTTCTCGACCATCGTCTTGACGTAGAACAGCCCCAGACCGTAGCCCTTGACATCGTGCAGGTCGCCAGTGGGAACTCGGTAGAATTTGTCGTAGATGTGCGGCAGGTTGTCGGCGGCGATGCCCATGCCGTGGTCGGTGACGCTGATGGCCGAGGGTGTTGCCGTTATCTCGATGCGGGCCTCACCGGGCGAATATTTGATGGCGTTGTCGATGAGGTTGTTCAACATGTTGCTCAGGTGAGAGCGGTCGGCCTGGATGGTCAGGCCCGCTGGCTGGATACTGGTCGTGATGACCACTGGCTTATCGGCCTTCAAGCGCTGTTGCTCGATGACGGGTTGCAGCAGTTCGTCCAGAACCACTGCCTCGACGTTGAGATGGAACTGTCGCCGCCGCTCCATGCTCAATGACAGGATCTGCTCCACCATGCCGCTCAGCCGTTCCAGTTGCTGGCGGCACAGGGTGAGATAGTGTCGTCGCTTGGCCTCGTCGGCCCGCTCGCCGAAGTTGAGCAGAGCGTCGTTGGCGGCGTATGCCACGGCAATGGGCGTCTTCAACTCATGGGTGATGTTGTTGGTGAAGTCGGTTTTCATCTCGTCGAGCGTCCGTTGCTTGAGGATGGTCTTGACAAGGGCATAGAAGGCAATACCCAGTAGCAGGATGATCACCCCCGATGCAATGAGGATGCCCGCCATCTCGCGCAATACCAGCCCTGTCGTGGGCTCGATGGTCAGTTCATATCGTCCGTAATTATCCCAGTTGTATTCATAGTGCCTTGCTGTTTTGCTGGGAACGTAGCCAGGCGTCGTGTAGCTGAAGACGGTATCAGTCTTGATGCAGAGCAATCGGTGCTCGCCACTCATGCCCAGCTGTTGCAGCCCGGCCGTGAGCAAGGTATCATATTTTTCATAGCGTGTGCCTTCAAAGCGGTCAACGCCCAGGTGCAGCCCCTGCTGGATCATCGATGCCAGTTCGGTGACCGAGATCTGCTCCTCCAGCATCTTCATGAAGGCATCGTCGTCGGCTGTGGTGACGCTGTCGGCCTGTGGGCTGGAACGCAGCACCACGCCTGTCTTCTGTTCTAGCGTGTCTCCGTCAAGTGTGACCTGGGTGGTGGTGACAGCCTTGGCATTGATGCTGCCATCCCTCCCTACGCCGGCTGTGACGTCTATCATGCCGTGTGGCCCGTTGTCCTCGATGCTCTTGAGGCGCAGAAACAACTCCTTAAGGTCGGCCACGCGCATGGCTTCACGGATGTCGTTATCCATCTGTTCACCAATGGTGAAGTGCAGTTGCTCCAGCCAGTAGGCTTGATAGGCAGCGACCCCCAGCAGTGCCACAATCACTAGTACTCCGATATATTTCAACCTCGTGTTCATTGCTCGCAAATGTACACATTATTCCTAAAAAGAGGGCAAGGCGTTAAGACTAAATAAGTTTTCGGTTAAGACTTGGTAAGTCGCAGTGTGCACCCGAGAAAAAGGAATGAGGGTAATTTTGCCGCGAAAAAACGATTGAAATCATCAAAGCAATGAAACGAATGGTAAAAATTGTGATGCTGCTGGTTGCCATGATGGGATCAGCGGCCAGTGCGGCGGCCCAGGAGACGACTGGACAGGACAGTGTGGCAGTAGAGTGGGGCGACACCCTGCAGCTGCAGGATGTGGAAGTGGTGACCATGCGCCAGCTGGTCAAGACGCTCGACGACCGTGTAGCCTATAATGTACAGGCCGACCCCGAGGCACGCACGAGCACCGTGCTCGACATGCTGCGCAAGGTGCCGCTGGTGAGCGTTGACGGCGAGGACAACGTGCATGTGAATGGCGGCAGCTTCAAGATTTACAAGAACGGGCACCCTGACCCCGCCTTGTCGTCCAATCCCCGCGAGGTGCTGCGGGCCATGCCCGCCAGCATGATCAAGCGCATCGAGGTCATTACCGAGCCTGGAGCCCGCTACGATGCCGAGGGCGCGACCGCCATATTGAACATCGTCACCGTCGAGGGCTTGCGCATCGAGGGGGTGAATGGAACGGTCTCGGCGACAATCAATACCTTCGGGTCGCCCAATGCGAGCGCATACGTCGCCGCGCGGGCAGGCAAGTTCACCCTGGGCGCGACGGGTTTTTTCCAGAAACAGACCAGTCGCATGTTTGCCGGCGTGGATGAGGCATGGATAACCTATAAGGACACGGGCGCAAGCATGTATAAACGCAATCGCAACAAGCAGCCGGCATGGGTCTATAGCCTAGACGTGAATGCCAGTTATGAGCTGGACTCGTTGAATCTGATTACAGCGTCATTTGGTGGTTATCGCTACGGTCTGAACATCTACGGCGACAGCCACATCGAGTACCACAATGCAGAGGGGCAGTTGATCACATCCTATGACAATCCATACAATCTGCCGCAGTATGGCTTCATGTCATGGAACGGCCGAGCCGACTGGGAGCACCGCACCAGCCGCAAAGACGAGGTCCTGACCGCCTCCTATATGTTCTCGACAACGGGCCAGCACGAGGAGCAATATGACTCGCTCATCAATCTGGTCAATCCGCCATTCCCCTACACGACCTACAGCAAGTGGGGCAAGGAGCGTTTTATTGAGCATACCTGGCAACTCGATTACCAACTGCCGCTGTGGGAACATCACCTGCTGGAGGTGGGCGGCAAGTACATCTTGAGGCTGAACAAGAGCCACAACCGCATGAACTATGACGGTGCCGCTGAACTTGACACCGACACCCGCTTCAAGCACGACATGCACGTGGGGGCCGCCTATGCCTCGTGGCGCTACCAGGTGGGAAATGTCACCCTGCGCGGCGGGCTGCGCTACGAGTACAGCCACTTCCGCGCCAGTTACCCCAATGGCGACGGGGAACCCTTCGGGCGCGACCTGCATGACGTGGTGCCCTCGGCGAGCATACACTGGCAACTGTCGCCGTTCAACAGCCTGCGCCTGTCATGGGCAACAAGCCTCAACCGCCCGGGCATCATGTATCTCAATCCGGCCGTGAGACGCTACACGACAACCATTGAGTATGGCAATCCTCACCTGTCGAGTGCACGCAACAATATGCTGAGCATCAACTTCCAGCACACGGGCAACCGCTTGACCTTCAACGTCAAGCCGAGCCTCACCATCACCAATAACCTCATCGGCTTTTCCCGCACAGTCCATGACGGCATTGTTTACCTCACCAGCAGCAATGACTGCCGCTACCTGATGGCTGGCGTGGGCGGTTTCCTGCAGTGGATGATGACAAGCAAGACGACTCTCGTCGTGAACGGCGAGGTGACCTACAAGCGTTACCGCAACCCCTCGCAAGGCTTGACCAACAGCGGCTGGGGCGGCAACCTGTATGCCCAGTTGTCGCAGCAGTTGCCGTGGAAGTTGCGCGCCACGGCGACCTGCATGTGGTATGGCATCGGGCATGATGTGCGCGACGTGTATGGCTACAGCACGATGCCCGACCCGACACTCATGTTGGGCCTGTCGCGCTCCTTCCTCAAGGACAACCGCTTGACCGTGCGCCTGACCGCCAACTCTATCCTGCACAAGTATCAGGTATCAAGGGGCTACGTCACCCAGGGCGATTATGTGAACCACGAAGAAGGACACTTCAATCAGCGCAATGTGCAGTTGTCGGTAAGCTATGCCTTCGGTTCCAGCAACACGCGCGTCAAGAAGACCGATAAAACCGTCGAGAACGACGACCTCGTGGGCGGCCTCCAGTCAGGGAAATGATTCATCGAGGTGACCGGGGTGTCAGTCGGGGGTGACGATTTGTCACCTTATAGTATAATGGCATATTATTTGAGGTGGAGTGGGGCAGAGGCCTCCCTCCACCTCATCTGGCATCAAGGGAAATCCCGATGCCAACCCGAACTAACAACTTAAAACTTACAACTAAGAACTTACAACTTAAAACTTATAAGAAATATGCCAAAAGGAACTATTGGGGTAACGACTAACAACATCTTCCCCGTCATCAAGAAATTTCTGTACAGTGATCATGAGATTTTCCTGCGCGAGCTGGTGAGCAACGCTGTCGATGCCACGCAGAAGCTGAAAACCCTGTCGGGTGCCGGTGAATTCAAGGGCTCGACCGAGGGCTTGCGCGTGACCGTCAAGGTCGATAAGGAGGCCGGCACGTTGACCGTGAGCGACAGCGGCATCGGCATGACCGCCGAGGAGATTGACAAGTATATCAACCAGATTGCCTTCTCGGGTGCCGAGGAGTTCCTTGCTAAGTACAAGGACACGGCCAATGCCATCATTGGCCACTTTGGCCTGGGCTTCTACTCGGCCTTCATGGTCGCCAAGAAGGTGGAAATACGCACCCTTAGCTGGCAGGACGGTGCCAAGGCCGTGAAATGGACCTGTGACGGCTCGCCCGAATTTGAGATGGAGGATTGTGACAAGGCCGAGCGCGGCACCGACATCATCCTCACCATCGACGACGATGAGAAGGAATTCCTCGAGCAGGCACGCATCGAGGGCCTGTTGAGGAAGTATTGCCGCTTCCTGCCCGTGCCCATCATCTGCGGCAAGGAGCAGGAGTGGAAAGACGGCAAGTATCAGGACACCGACAAGGACAAGGTCATCAACGACGTGGAGCCCCTGTGGTCACGCATGCCGGCCGACCTCAAGGACGAGGATTACCTCAAGTTCTATCACGCCATCGAGCCGGGTCAGGACGATCCCCTGTTCTGGATCCACCTCAACGTGGATTACCCCTTCACCTTGACGGGTATCCTCTACTTCCCCAAGATCAAGAACAACCTGGACATCCGAAAGGACCGCATCCAGCTCTACTGCAACCAGGTCTATGTGACCGACAGCGTCGAGGGTGTAGTGCCCGACTGGCTGATGTTGCTCCAGGGCGTCATCGACAGCCCCGACATCCCCTTGAACGTGTCGCGCAGCTACCTGCAGAGCGACCGTGCCGTGAAGAAAATCTCGACCTACATTACCAAGAAGGTTGCCGCCCGCCTCGAGGAAATCGCCAAGAACCAGCCCGACGAGTTCGAGAAGAAGTGGAACGACATCAAGATCTTCATCGAGTATGGCATGTTGAGCGATGAGAAATTCTGTGAGTCGGGCCTCAAGTTTGCCCTGCTCGAGAACACCGACGGCAAGTACTTCAAGATCGAAGACTACCGCAAGCTCATCGAGGGTGAGCAGACCGACAAGGAGGGCAACCTGATCTGCCTGTATGCCACCGACAAGGAGGCCCAGTATTCCTACATCAAGGGTGCCACCGACAAGGGCTATGACGTGCTCGTGATGAACGGAGAACTGGATGTGCCCTTCGTCGGGATGCTGGAGCAGAAGCTGGATAAGGACAAGATGCGCTTTGTACGCGTCGATAGCGACGTGCTCGACAACCTCATCCGCAAGCAGGACGACAACCAGCCTCAGTTCACCCCCGAACAGCAGGAAATCGCCCAGACCTTGTTCCGCTCCCAGATCCCGACCGTCGAGAAAGCCGAGTTTATGGTCAGCTTTGCCGCCATGTCGCCCGACGACAAGCCGGTGGTCATCACCCAGGCCGAGTACATGCGCCGCATGAAGGACATGGCCCGCTTCCAGCCCGGCATGAGCTTTTATGGTGACATGCCTGACATGTATGGCATGGTGCTCAACACCAAGCACCCGC
>JAFTFA010000059.1 GCA_017449785.1 Muribaculaceae bacterium
CCGCGCAGCAGGATGCGCTTGATGAGCTCCTCCTCGGGAACCTCAAGGCCCACAACGGCGTCAATCTGGGTGCCGCGCTCGGCGAGCAGACCCTCCAGTGCCTCGGCCTGGGGGATCGTGCGGGGGAAACCGTCAAAGATGACGCCCTCGGTGGCCTTGTCCTTGTTCTCGTCCAGGACTTGGGCCAGGATGTCGATGATGAGCTCGTCTGGGACGAGTTGACCCTGGTCGATGTAGCCCTTGGCGGTCTTGCCCAGGTCGGTGCCGCGGCGGATGTTGTCGCGCAGCACGTCACCGGTCGAAATGTGGAAAAGTTTGTAATGCTCGATGAGTTTATCGCTCTGGGTGCCCTTGCCCGATCCGGGCGCACCAAAAATAACAATGTTCAACATAATTTTTTCTTTTCTATATATAAACTTTAGATTAAAAAAACTTCTCTCTCTCGGTTACTTCTCCTTCAGGACGTAGATGTCGGGCAGGTTGCGTGCCAGGCCGTCCAGGTCCAGGCCGTAGCCCAGGATGAACTTGCTGGGAATCTCAAAGCCCACATACTCGGGACCCTTGCCCACCGTCAGCGCGTCGGGCTTGAACAGCAGCGACACCATCTTGACCGACTTGGGGTTGTGCTTGGCCAGTTCCTTGCGCAGCTGGGCGGCTGTCACGCCGCTGTCGATGATGTCCTCGACGATGAGCACGTTGCGGTCGGTGATGTCTTCGGTCAGGCCCATGATCTCCTTGACGCTGCCAGTCGATGACATGCCCTCATAGGACTTGAAGCGGATAAACGTGATCTCGGCGTCCTGCAAGTTGCAGGCGCGGAACAGGTCGGCGGCAAAGATGAAAGCTCCGTTGAGTACACACAGGAACAGGGGTTTCTCGTTGGCGTAGTCACGCTTGATCTCTTGGGCAAGCCGGTACACTTGCTTGGCAATCTCTTCACGTCTGATGTAGGGCTCAAACGTCAGGCCCTGATAGGTAACTTCTTCCATTTGTTTACAGAATTAAAATGCAAAGTTACAAAGAAGTTTTCAGTTATCGCTTTTCAGGAGTGTTTTTTTTAAAAGCGCCCCCCAGTTCACGGTGGCTTGCTCGCTGTAGTGTCGTCTCGTTGGTGTATTGCGAGCCTCCGGCTCGCAGTAGGTGGCTCGCAGTGGCCTCGTGGTTCCTCCCTGTGGCCCGTCACCGTCGCGTTGCGATGGCCCGTGCCAGCGCGTTCATCTCGCGGCAGCCGGCGGCGGTCAGCGGCTGGTAGTCGTTGCGGTGCTCATGCAGGGACACCATCAGCACCTTGCCGGCAGCGCAGGCGTCAAACAGTCGCCCGCCAGGCTTTGAAAGGTCCGAGAACCCGTTGTCGCAGATGAGTATCACCGGCGTCCCCGTCTCGATGGCTCGTGTCATGATGGCCCGTTCGCCGGGGCTGATGGCCGGTGAGACAAGCACCGCGTCCTGGCCCAGCAGCCGGTCTCCCTCGCGAGCGATTTCCTCGTCGCTCATCCGGCGCGAGCAGTACACCTGCAAGATCGACGGGTGTCGCAGCAGCTCGTGGTTGCCCATCGCGCTCACAGTGTGTCCGGCAACCGTCAGGTGGCGCGACACGGTAAAGAAGCCGTGGTGCTGCCGCTTGGTCCACAGGCGGCGCGGATTGTCGTTCAGGTATTGTTTCCAGCGGTCGAGTTGTCCCTTGCCGCGCAGCACCCCGTCGGTGTAGCCCTGTTCCCACAGCGGCACCGGGAGCCCCAATTCCCGAGCCGCCCTGTTGCACCCCGTCTTGAAGCCGTTGATGACTTTTCCCAGGTGGACAGGTAACGGCTGGCTGACAAACAGGATGCCGTGCAGGTGGTCGGGCATGACAGTCAATGCCAGCACATGGATCTCAGGGTAGTAGCGGGGAATGCCCATCCACTCGGCCTCGACGCGCTTGCCCAGCGCCGTCAGGCTCACCCATGGCAGCGGGTGGCAATCATCGGGCCCGCACAGGCTGCCCAGCCGCGCGATGCGCCCTTCCACGCACAGGGTGACCAGATAGACAGCCCGGCTCTGGTAGTCATGGTCTGCCATCCGCCGTTTCATCGAGGGGGTGGCGGTTACGTCGGGATGTTTCCGGGCCCACTGCTTGCGGCCCTCGTTGCGCTTGTCGTCCATTGCACAGTTTTTTTAAAAAAGCGAGCCTGCGGCTCGCAGTATCGGGGATAATTACTTGGCGACTTTCTCCAGTCGCTTCATCATGGCGAACATGAACACGGCCGAGAACAGGCACAGCACGATAACTACCGTCCACACTACCCACAGGGGCAGGTTACCCCACAGGTAGCCGCCGACGCTCACCAGCTTGTTGCCGATGGCGGTGGCGCCAAACCAGCCGCCCATCATCAGGCCCTTGTACTTGGGCGGGGCCACCTTGCTGACAAACGAGATGCCCATCGGCGAGAGCAACAGCTCACCGAAGGTCAGCACCAGGTAGGTCGAGATCAGCCAGTAGGGCGATACCACGGGACCCAGGTCGCCGGTCTCGGCAATGGCGGCCTGCTCGTTGGGCGTGAGCAGTCCACGGGAGGCAAACATCATGATGAAGAAAGCAGCGCCCGCAACGAGCATACCGTAGGCGATCTTCCTGGGTGCCGAGGGCTCCTTGCCCTTGTTGGCCAGGTAGGTGAAGATGGCCATCGACACGGGTGTCAAGGCCACGACATAGAACGGGTTGAACTGCTGGAAAATCGGGGCCGAAATATCGACGGTGCCCGTGGCGCGGGTGTACTTGTAGCACAGCACGGCCAGCGCGGCGATGATGATGCCTGCCGAGATGCCCTTGCCCTTGCCCGTCTTGCTCTCGTAGAGCGAGAAACCGGCATACACGATGAGGATGATCATCACCAGGTTGATCACGTCAAACGGCATGGTGTGCACGCCGGTTGCGGTCTTCTGGGTGAACTCGTCGGCAAAGTAGGTGAGCGACAAGCCGTTCTGGTGGAATGCCATCCAGAAGAAGATCACCACGGCAAACACGAGGCACAGGGCCACGATGCGCTGCTTGGCCTCCTCCTTGCTCAACTCGGGCTCCTTGGCGGCCGTGTCCGACTTGACGGCCTGCTTGCTGCTGGCCTCGGTGTGGCGGAAGGTGCTGCGCGTCAAGTAGTAGATGGCAATCGACAGCACCAGCGACGCACAGGCCACCATGAAGGCGAAGTGATAGGCCTCGCCGGGAGCGGTGAAGCCCAGGTGGGTCTGGGCATACTCGGTGATCTTGACAGCGGCCGTCGGGGCAAACAGGGCTCCGATGTTGATGGCCATGTAGAACAGCGAGAAGCCGGCATCGCGCTGGTTGGCATAGCGGGTGTCGTCATACAGGTTACCCACCATCACCTGCAGGTTGCCCTTGAACAGGCCGGTGCCGAAGCCGATGAGCAGCAGCGCGGCGATCATCACGACAAGGGCCAGCGTGTTGCCGCCCAGCGGGACGGACAGCAGCAGGTAGCCCAGGAACATGATGATGATGCCGATGGTCACCATCTTGCCGTAGCCGAACTTGTCGGCCAGGATACCGCCGATGATGGGCAGGAAGTACACGAGCATCAGGAAGTCACCGTAGATCTCGCCCGCCCACTTGGGGTCGAGACCGAAGTTGGACCTCAGGAAGAGGGCAAACACGGCGATCATCGTGTAATAGCCGAAGCGTTCGCCCGTGTTGGCCAGCGCAAGGGCAAAAAGCCCTTTAGGTTGATTTTCAAACATAGTAGTATTCTCTTTTCGTTATTAAAAGAGGAGAATCCAGCAAATCTAGACTGTCTAGATTCCCTAGATTCTCCTGTTGGTTAATCAATGAGAGTGGGGTATTATTACTCCTTCTCGCCGGTAACACGCTCCAGCCAGCTTACCATGCCCCACATCACGCCCATGGCGACGAGGCAGATAACCAGGAAGACGGCCCAGCACATCCACAGCTTGGGCATCTTGTTGAGCATAACCGGGCCGATCCAGATCAGCAGGTTGCCCAGTGCGGTGGCACCCAGCCACAGGCCCTGGCAGATACCCTGCAGGTGCTTGGGAGCAATCTTGGACACGAACGACAGACCCAGCGGCGAGATGAACAGCTCGGCAACGGTCAGGAAGAAGTAGGTGGCGATCAGTACCCACCACTGCGACTTCATGGCAGCCTGCTGGTCGATGCCCATGGCACGGAAGGCCTCACCATTGGGATAATCATAGCTCATGCTCAGCACGACCAGGAACAGATAGGCCAGACCGGTAATACCCATACCGATGACGATCTTCCTCGGCGTCGAGATGGCCTTGCCCTTCCTGGCCAGGCCGGCAAAGATGGCCATGATGATCGGCGTGAGCACGATCACAAAGAACGGGTTCACGGCCTGCCAGATCTCGGGAGCGATACTGTCGGTAACGACATAGTCACGGGCGAATACCGACAGCGACTGGCCATTCTGGTGGAACGACAGCCAGAAGAAGACGCACACGCCCAGCACTGCAAACAGGGCAGCCATGCGCTGCTTGATCTCCTTGGCCATGGCGCGCTTCTCTTCCTCGCTGTAACCCTCGGCGGCGGCAGCCTCCTTCTTGGCGGGAGTCGGGAAGATCTTCTTGAAGGCCATGAAGATAGCCAGCGAGATGAACATGGCGACAACCGATGCGATGAAGCTGTAGTGAACACCCTCGTTGAAGATCTGCAGGTAGTCGCTGCAGGCGGCGGCCATGTCACCGGCGTTGAAGCCGGCAGGGTTGGCCTTCTCCATCAAGGCGTTCAGGTTGGTCATCTGGTCGGCGGGGATGGTGCCGTTGATGAACTGGTGGCATAATGCGGGCAGACCGGCATCATACACCATGCCCTTGACACCCAGCCACCACTGGCGCAGCAGCGGTGCCACGAACGGGGCGATCAGACCACCGATGTTGATGAACACATAGAAAATCTGGAAGCCCGAGTCACGGCGCTCCTTGATCTCCTTGATCTCCTCGGCGCTCTTGCCCTGGGCAACAGCGTCGGCCTCCATGTTGTCATACATCTGGCCCACGATAGCCTGCAGGTTACCCTTGAACAGACCGTTACCGAAGGCGATCAGGAACAGTGCGATGCAGGTGAAGGTCAGCAGCCAGGTGATGTTGCCCTGGTTGGCTGTGATGGGTATTGACAGCAACACATAGCCCAGGGCCATGATGATTAGACCCCACTGGATGGTGGCTTTGTACTTCTGGGTACTGTCGGCGATAGCACCGCCCACGAGACTTAACACATAGATACCAGCATAGAAGATGCTGTAGATGACACCGCTGGTGCCCTCGTCAAGGCCGAACTTGGAGCACAGGAACAGCAGGAGCACGGCGTTCATGATGTAGTAGCCGAAGCGCTCTCCCATGTTGCTCAATGCGGCGGGGATTAGACCCTTGGGATGGTTTTTAAACATAACTTCGTTTGTTTTTTTGATTGGTTAATTATTAATAGTTGTTGTTCTAAGTATCGTGGACTCAGCAGCCGCTCTGGCCCTGGGCCTGGAACGCGATGGCATAGGCGCGCACCTGCTTGACCATCGCCAGCAGGCCGTTGCTGCGGGTGGGGGAGAGGTGCTCACGCAGGCCGATGCGCTCGATGAAGTACAGGTCGGCATCGAGCACCTCCTGGGGCGTCGCGCCGTCGAGCACCCGCACCAGCATCGAGATGATGCCCTTGACGATGATGGCGTCGCTGTCGGCCTGCAGGCGCATGTGCCCGTCGATGCAGTCGGCCTGGAGCCACACGCGGCTCTGGCAGCCGTCGATCAGGTTGTCGGCCGTCTTGTACTGCTCGTCGAGCGCGGGCATCGCGTTGCCCATGTCGATGATGACGCTGTAGCGGTCCATCCAGTCATCCAGACCCTCAAATTCCTCAATGATTTCGTCTTGTCGCTCGTTAACTGTTGACATTGAAAATGATGATGTTTTTTGGTTTAACCTCCAAAGTTAGGCTTTTTTTTTGAGATAAGCCCTATCTGTGCCGATAAAATTGATTTTTTGCCCCAAAAAGCGATGAAAAAGCAAGTCCCGCCGACACATTGCGTCGGCAGGACTTGTCATGAGTGGACTATTGGTCAAGTCTGGATCAATAGAAGTCGATCAGGTGCTTCTCGACCTTGGTGGACTTGTTCAGGATCTGGTAGATCGTCTGCGGGTTGGCCAGCACTTGGGCACCGCGGGTCTGGGCGTAGCGGTTGTCAAGCTCCTCCTTGGTGGGCTTGCGCTCCTCACGCTCCTGCTTCACTACCTGATAAACGATCACGGCGTTCTCGCCCTTCCACGGACCCTGCAGGGTGCCGGGCTTGGCGGTGGCGATGCGACCGATCAGACCGGGCTCGTTGCCCAGCTTGGGATCACCGTTGGCGGCAAATACCACGCGGGCGGTGTCAACCTTGGTACCCATGGCGGCTGCATAGCCGTTCACGTCCTTGGCCTTGCCCTTGTACTGCTTCACGAGGTCGTCGCCCTTCTTGCTGTTGCGCACGCGCTCGGTGAGCATCTGCTTGCCCTGGTCGAAGTTGTAGGGCAGGTAGCCGTCCTCATAGATGTCGTCCACGGCAACAGCCAGCAGCACGTCGTTGTTGTCGCTGAAGATGGGCGAAACCTCACCCTTCTTGCTGTCGAACGCCCACTTGATGGCCTTGCGGCTGTCCTTGATGCCCTGATACTGGCCACCCAGCTGCGGGGTGCTCGGGGTGATCATGGCGCCCATGGCGTTGTAACCGGCCTTGGCAGCATTGTCCTCAAATTCCTTCACGGTCTTGTTCTTGTTCAGGAAGGCCTGGAACTTGTCGCGCAGATCCTCGCTGGTCTTGGTGCTGGCATAGGCGTCATAGGTGACGGTTGCCACGGTGTAGAACGTCTTGGGGGCCTTCTTCTCGTTCACCTTGAGCAAGGTAGCACCCTGCTCGCTGCTGTTGTAGACAAAGTAGGTACCCAGCGCAGCGTTGTTCACCTTGGCCTTCAACGAGTCGGGGATGAGGTACAGGCGCTGCCAGTCGCTGAGCTTGCCGTCCACCTTCTGGGGATAGGCCTTCTTCATGTCGTCGAGCGTCTTGCCGGCATTGAGCTGGTTCATGACCTCGGTCTGCATCTTGGCGTCGCCCTGGACAACAACATAGGCCAGGTCAACCGAGTCGATGCTCACCTGCTTGTTCATGAGCTTGTACATCTCGTAGTGGTTGCCGGTAGCGACGGTGTCGCGACGCACGCTGCCCACCTCGGCGCTGGCAAAGAAGTCACGCACCTTCATGGGAATTTTGTCCTTGGTCACCATGGCGGTGTCGATGTGTACCGTGCCCAGCACGCGCACCGAGTCAACGCCGCGGCCCTTCTGCAGTGCGATGTAGGCTGCGTCGGCAATCTTCTTGGCGGCAGCGATGTCCTCAGCACTGGGGGCGATGTCAACGGCGATGTAGTGGATGGCACGCACGTCCTCATAGGTCTTGAACATCGGTTTCATCTTCTCCCACTCGGCCTTCAACTCGGCGTCGCTCACGGGATACTTGTCATCGGCAACCGATGAGTAGTCCTTCTTGGCGAAGGTGACGATATTGGTAACAGCACTCTCCTCGGCCATCTGTGCACGATCCAGGTCATTGGCCTGCATGCAGCCGGCCATCAGGTTCTGCAGCTTGGCGAACTTGTACTGCTTGATGATGTCTTCTTTGAGCTTGTTCCACTGGCGCAGCAGGTCGGCGACCTGTGACTCCTGGACGCCCTGCTTGCTGGGATTCATGATGAAGTCATACAGCTCGGCGGGAGACTTGGCACCCACCTGCTGGGCAAACTGTACCACGGCGGGAGCCGGGTTCTTGCCAATCATCAGCTTGCTGATCTCGTCGTCGCTCACCTCGATGCCCAACTTCTTGTACTCCTGCTCCAGGAGCTTCTCGTTGATCATCTCGTCCAGCACCTGCTGCTGGCGCACGGCGGCGTCCATCTGCTGGTTGTTCTGCTGGTCATCGGCCGCTTCTTGCTCTACACGACGCGAGAAATCCATAATGTCAATCTTCTCACTGCCGACTTTTGCGGCTGCGCGGTTTCTGCTGGAACTACCGATAGCTTCAAAACCTGCTTGGGCAATGAAGGCCAACAGTGCACCACCGATCACGATGGCAAGCCACGCTTTCTGTTTCCTAATTTTCTCTAATGTAGCCATTTACAGTTGTTTATATTACGTTGTTTCTTCCAATTTTAGGGCTTTTCGCCAAATAAACACGCAAAGGTAGTTATTTTTTGCATTATACCAAAAAAAGAATTTATTTTTTATTGTTTTTCTCGATTTAAGGCCCTCTGTATGCGGCATCTGCCTGCTTGACGGGTTCTGGTAGTCACGCCCGCCGGCAACATTTCTCTTGCTTTTTTAGCATATTTTTAGAAGCCGAGTGGCCGCCGTTTGGCAATTTATGGTTACATTTGCAGTTATTATTAATGTGAAAGGTGTGTCCTGCCCTCATGCGGCGGGACGACCGATGAGAGCGAACAAATAACGATAGTAAAGACATATATGAAGAAGATCAAGAAAGCCTTATTGTTGTCAGTGCTCGTGGCTGCTCCCGCCGTGGCTGTGGCCCAGCCTGGCGTGATGTCCAGCGAGGCCGCCGGCTATCTCGAGCGCGGACGCCAGATGTACAACACCCGCAACTATGTGGGTGCCATCGACCAGCTGGAGCACCTCAAGCGGCTGCCCGCCGACGCCTCGATGCGCGAGCAGGCCGACTACTACATCGCCTTGAGCCGCTTTGAGCAGGGCGATGAGTCGAGCCTGGACGCCTTGCAGCGCTTCATCGCCACCTATCCCGCCTCGCCGCTGGCCGTCGAGGCTCAGTTGAAGGTGGGCAACTACTACTTCTACCGCGGGCAGTGGGAGA
>JAFTFA010000060.1 GCA_017449785.1 Muribaculaceae bacterium
GGCGTGAAGCAGGTCACGCTCGACGAGGTGAACCGCTACCTGAGGGACATCGTCGGCAAGGACAACGTCAGCGTGCTCATCTCGGGCCCGCAAACGATGAACCGCACCAATCCCTACCCCACCTCGCGCGACGTGATCACCCACTTCGGCCGCATCATGAATGCCCGCCAGTCGCCCTATATCGACCAGCAAGGCGGTGAAAAGCTGCTTGACAAGGAGCCCAAGCCAGGAGGCATCGTCAACGAGACCTATGAGCCCGAGACGGGCATCACGACGATGACCCTGCGCAACGGAGCGACGGTGAGGCTCAAGCCCACGACGTTCAAGAACAACGAGGTGCTGTTCAACGCTTTCAGCCTGGGCGGGGAATGGGCATACGGTGACACCGCCGACGTGAACGTGCGTCTCATGGACCAGGTCATTGAGAACTGCGCCCTGGGCGGCCACACCATCAACCAGCTCAACAGGATGATGAGCGGGCGGCAGCTGGGCATCTCGTTCAACCTCAATGACCCCAACGAGCAACTGAATGGCGGCTGCCTGAGTGCCGACCTCGAGACGTTGCTGCAACTGTGCTACCTCTATTTCACCGACGTCAGCCTGGATGAAGAAGCCTACGGCAGCATCAAGACCCGCATCCGCTCCCAGTTGTCCCAGGCGGGCAACAACCCCAAGATGATCTACAGCGACTCGATCGGCAGCACCATCTATCAGGGCAATGCCATGTATCGCAACATCAAGCCCGAGGAGGTCGATCAACTAGACGGCGAGCGCGTCCTGGAACTCTACCGCCAGCGTGTTGCCAATGCGGGCGACTACACCTTCTCGCTGGTGGGAGCCTTCACGGTCGATCAAGTGAGGCCCCTCATCAGGAAATACCTGGCTTCGTTGCCCGACAACGGTGTGCGCGAGACCTATGGTGCCGGCTACCGTCCCACCATGGCGACGGGCGAGGTGGACAACTTCTTTGAAGTGCCGATGCGCAACCCCAAGACCTCGGTCTATGTCAGCATCATGGGCGACAAGAAATACAGCTATGATGACGAGTTCATGATGGACCTGGTGGGCGAGGCGGTAGGTACCGCGCTATTGACGTTCCTGCGTCACGAGAAGCACGGCACCTATGACGTGGCGTCCGACGGCACATTGTCGCTCTACCACAACCGGTGGATGATCAACTACGAGTTTGAGACCAGCACGGCCGACAGGGACAGTATGCTCATCTATGCCGACTATGCCGTGAACGCCATCTTCAACAGTGGCGTGAGCGACGATTTGTTTGTCAAAATGAAAGAGCGTGTGGGCCATCAACACGAAGATGCGCTGCAGACCAATGCCTACTGGCTGCGTGCCTTGCAGAACCGCGTCCTGGGCATCGACATCATCGGCGGCTTTGACCGCATCTACTCAACATTGACCGTTGATCGCCTCAATCACTATATCGCGGCCTTGAGACCGCACACACGACTGCGCATCGTCATGAACTAGATTTACATGTGGAGGGAGAAGGGAGGAGAGTGGAGAGAGGAGATTCACATTAAAAGGGTTTGCGGTATTTGTTATTGGGGTCCTCATCGAGGATGCTCAGGTAGCTGACGAAGCGGGAATAAGCGATGTCGCCACGCTCGACCGCATCAAGGACGGCACAACCGGGCTCGTGGGTGTGGGTGCAGTTGTTGAAACGGCAACCGTCCGAAATCTTGAAAATTTCAGGGAAATAATGGGCGACCTCGGCCCTCTCAAAGTCTATCGTGCCGAAGGCCTTAACGCCCGGCGTGTCGATGATGGCACCGCCGCCAGGCAGGTCCAGCAGCTCGCTGAAGGTCGTCGTGTGCATACCCTTGTGATGGGTGTGGCTCACGTCACCCACGCGCACATGGGCATCAGGAACCAGCAGATTGATGATTGAAGACTTGCCCACGCCGCTATTGCCCGACAGCAACGACATTTTACCGGAAAGCAATTGCCGCAGGTCATCGGCACCAGCGCCCGTCGTGGCCGACATGGCGATGACGGGATAGCCGATTTCCTGATAGAGAGCCAGCAGTTCGCCGAGTTGCTGCTGGAGCTCGTCGGTCGTGATGAGGTCCACCTTGTTGAAGGCGAGCACCGCCGGCACGTTATAGGCCTCGGCTGTGGCCAGGAAGCGATCGATAAATGTGGTGCTGGTCACGGGATTGGTCAAGGTGACGACCAGGACTGCCTGATCAAGATTGGCAGCTATAATCTGGAACTCCTTGGAGAGATTGCTGGCGCGACGGATGATGTAGTTGCGACGGGGCTCGATGGCACCCACGACGGGAGCATCACCGCCCTTGTCCTCGACTTGAACGATGTCTCCCACGGCGACAGGATTGGTGCAACGCATTCCCTTGAGGCGCAGCACGCCTCGCATCTTGCAGTTTACCGTACTGCCGTCATCGAGACGGACAGTGACCCAACTGCCGGTATTCTTTATGACTAGACCTTTCAAGAAATTTAGTTTTAAGTTTTTAGTTTTAAGTTTTTAGTTTTTTAGTTGTTCCAGGACTCGATGTCGTCGGCTATCTCGGGAAGGTCGCTGCGGCGGAACACGGGGTCCTTGATACCGCGCCGTTTCTGTTCACGGTAGTTGTCGAGCAACTTGAAAGCATATTTGCACAGGAACACCAAGGCCACCAGGTTGCACAGGGTGACGAGTGCCATGAACAGATCACCGAGGTTGCAAAAAAACTCAAAACTGGCCACAGCTCCCAGCAAGACGAATACGCCGCCCGAGAGGATGCGGAATGCCGTCAGGACCCACTTCTTGTCGGTCAGGAAGCGGATGTTGGCCTCGCCATAGTAATAGTTGCCGATTATGCTGCTGAAGGCGAACAGGAAAAGAGCGATGGCCACGAATATCGTGCCCCAACTTCCCACATGTGACTCGAGAGAAGCCTGCGTGAGTTGGATGCCCTCAAGACCCTCGGTGTCATATAGGCCGCTGATGAGCACCAGGAATGCCGTGCAACTGCACACGAGCAAGGTGTCGGTAAAAACGCCCAGAGCCTGAATGAGGCCCTGCTTTACCGGGTGAGAGACGTCGGCAGTGGCAGCCACATTGGGAGCACTGCCCTCGCCCGCCTCGTTACTGAAAAGACCCCGCTTGATGCCCACCATGATGGTCATGCCCAGGCCGCCACCAGCCACCTGCTCAAATCCGAAGGCGTTCTCTATGATCAAGCGCAGCACTTGGGGAATCAAGGTAATATTGGTGATAACGACATAAAATGCAAGGATGAAATAGCCGATGGCCATGATGGGCACCAGGACGCTGCTCACGTGGGCGATGCGCCTGATGCCGCCAAAGGCGATAAACAGCGCGATGGCCGTGATGATGGCCCCGACCACCAACGGGTCAAACCCGAAGGCCTTGTCCAATGCGCCACAAATGGCGTTACTCTGTATCGAGTTATAGGAGAGGCCGAAGGTGAGCGTGATGAGCACCGCAAACAATCCAGCCATCCACTTGCTGTGCAGGCCGTGACTGATGTAATAGGCCGGGCCCCCGATGAAGGAGTCACTTGACGGACGCTTGAACAACTGGGCCAATGTCGCCTCGACAAAGGCCGTAGCCGAACCAAAGAGCGCAATCAGCCACATCCAGAAGATGGAGCCAGGACCACCCACGGCAATAGCCGTCGCCACACCCGCCAGATTGCCGGTGCCCACACGTGTGGCCATCGAGACGGCAAAGGCTTGGAACGAAGAAATGTGCTTTTTGCCGCTCTTGGACGACGAGTCAACGAGTTGACGGAACATGTCGCCGATCATCGTGAACTGCACAAATCGGGTGCGGACGGTGAAATACAAGCCACACAGGATGAGAGCACCTATCAGCAGATAGGCCCACAGGGCATCATTCACCTGGGTGATAACGGTATTCAGGGCGTCAAGGTTTAACGTCATGGGAATTCATTTGTTATTTTGACCCTAAAGGTACTGCTTTTTCTTGAATCTCGGGGCGATTTGTTTGAAATTTCCACATTATTGAGTATATTTGCGACTTAATTGCAAGAAATCATGAAACAAAAACATGTCATTTTATCTATACTGACAGCCCTTGCGGCTGTGGGAACAAGTGCTCAAGTAATGAATCGACCCATCGGACAGTATCCCGGTAACCCAGGTGAGTATTACGGACCGGCCTTGGTCAGCAGCGACAATTCTTATCGCAATCTGGCATTGCATCGCACCGTGTACCAGTCATCGTCGTGGGATTTCAATCTCACGTCCCAACTGCTGACCGACGGCATTATCGACAAGCACTCTCCTGCTTGGCTCAACGTCACTACCCCCGAGGGGCCAATGCCGCCCCACAAGCGTGAAGCCTGCATCGACGGCAATGAATGGACCAACAATATCGTGATGGGAGGCAACACGTGGCTGCAATATGACTGGGAGGGCATGGCCATCGACATCGACGAGGTGGAAATGGTGTGCAACATGGCCTATCGCGAGAATGCGCCACAAGGATTCAAAATCAGGCTGCTCACTTCACAAGACGGCAAAAAATGGAAAGTCGCCGATGAGTGGAAAGGCGACACGTTGCCTGGCGAGCCATCATGGAACAGGGTCCACAGCGACCCCAACAAGAACAGTGGCGACGACCTGTTGCCCACCCGCAACATCGACCACACCTTCCACCTCAAGGGGAAACCCTTTTCTCACATGAAGCTGGAAATGGTCACCACAGCCGCGGCCCACTGGACCATCAAAGAGCTCAAGATGCGCAAGGGCGGTAGTCGTGCCAGGGGAATCCTGCCCTCGGAACACTTTGTTAGCGCCTGGCGCAGCCTGGGCACCCGCGACGAGTGGATTACCGTGGACTTGGGATCGATTGCCACAATCGAGGATATCCACATCTACGGCATCAATTATCCCTGCAGATGGAGCGTTCACGTGAGTGACGACAATGCGCACTGGAGCAGCCATTTCCCTCTTGATGACAAAGGGCTCAACAAGAAACAGGCCACCGAGGTCGTTCTCAACACTCATCAAGCTAGAGGACGATATGTTCGCATCAACATGACCGAGCCCAGCAGCAACGGGCAGCCATTCTGCTTGAAGGAAATCGTCGTCAATGGACGCGGAGGCATGACTTCAAAGCCGGCCAAGGAACCCGTTTGGCAAGACGGCAGGTTGCTGCTCAATGGCGGCAACTGGCAACTGACACGGGCTTCGCATCCCGATGCAAGTCCCCTTGTGGCGACTGTACCAGCCACGGTATTGTCGAGTTACGTCAATGCAGGGGCGTTGCCCGACATGAACCACGACGATAACCTGATGCTGTCGTCTGAGTCGTTCTTTGACGGGGATTTCATCTACAAGCGGTCGTTTGACTTGCCTCAGGAATTGCAAGGCAAGCGTGTCTTCCTCAACTTTGACGGCATTAACTGGAAAGCCGAGATTACGCTCAACGGCACCAACTTGGGTCGCATCGAGGGCGCCTTCAAGCGCGGGAAATTTGACATCACCCCCTACCTTAAAAATAAAGGCAATACATTGCAGGTGCTCATCATTGCCAATGCCAATCCTGGCGGCGTGAAGGTCAAGACCGTGAAGAATACCGACTTCAACGGCGGCATACTTGGAGCCGACAATCCCACGTTCCATGCCACTATCGGCTGGGACTGGATTTCGACCATACGCGGGCGCGACATCGGCATCTGGGACGATGTATATCTGACGGCATCGAGCGATGTAACGGTGAGTGATCCTGTCGTGACGACAAAGCTGGCCGAGGGTGACACCCTGGCCACAATGATGCCTGCCGTCATGCTGACCAACCATGCACAACAGGCCGTGACGGGTACGCTTCACGGTCATATCGGTGACATCTGCTTTGAAAAGGCGGTCGTTCTCGATGCAGGACAGTCAATTGAGGAATCATTCAATCCCGATGAATTCCCGCAACTCAAGAACCAGCGGATGCGCCTGTGGTGGCCCAATGGTTACGGCGAGCCCTATCTCTATGATGCCAGTTTCTCGTTCACGGTCAATGGCGTTGAGAGCGATGCCATTGACTTCAAGGCCGGCATCCGCGAGGTGAAGACAGTCGATAAAGACACCAGACTGAAGATCTATATCAACCATCGCCGATTGGTGCCGCAGGGCGGTAACTGGGCCTTCAGCGAGAACAACCTGAATTACCGTGGCCGTGAGTATGATGCCGCAGTGCGCCACCACCGCGAGATGAACTACAACATGATACGCAACTGGGTGGGCATGACCGGTGACAAGGAATTCTATGAAGCCTGTGACCGCTACGGCATCATGGTGTGGCAGGACTTCTGGCTGGCCAATCCTGCCGACGGTCCCGACCCCGACGACGAGGCCATGTTTATGGACAATGCCCGCGACCTGGTGCTGAAAATACGCAATCACCCGTGTATCGGCATCTACTGCGGGCGCAACGAGGGTTATCCGCCCAAGACATTAGACGACGCGCTGCGCGAGACGGTGGCCTCGCTACATGCGGGTCTGGACTACATCTCCAGTTCGGCCGATGACGGCGTGAGCGGGCACGGCCCCTATAACGCCTTGAGTCCAAAGGAATATTTCGAGCGCCAGACGGGCAAACTGCACAGCGAGCGCGGTATGCCCAACGTGATGACCTACGAGGGCTTGAGCCGCACGCTTGACGCCGATCACCTGTGGCCGCAGAACCTCTACTGGGGACGCCACGACTACACGATGGAGGGGGCTCAACGTGGTGCCTCGTTCAACCAACTGATTGCCGACAACTTCGGGGAGCCGACTTCGGCCGAAGAATTCTGCGAGTGGGCACAGTGGATCAACTACGAGGGCTACCGGGCCATGTACGAGGGCGGCAACAAGGCCGCGATGGGACTGCTCATCTGGATGAGTCATCCTTGCTGGCCATCGATGGTCTGGCAGACCTACGACTACTACCTGGAAGCGACGGCAGCCTACTACGGCGTGAAACACGCCTGTGAGCCGCTGCATGTGCAATGGAATCCCGTGACCAACCGGGTCGAGGTCATCAACCACTCGGCAGGCCATCAAGCGGGCACCGTCAGA
>JAFTFA010000061.1 GCA_017449785.1 Muribaculaceae bacterium
TGATAATCAATTACGAGCCAAGTTTTCAATGAGGAATTCTCCAAGCCCACAGGCCAAGTGAGGGTGGAGAAGATGTCCCGCCACATGTACGATATCGGTCAGATGCTTAAAACACCAATCGCAGAGCAGGCTATCGATGACAAAGAGCTCTACAAACAAGTCGTTGAGCATCGCCGCACTTTTATTGGCCTTCGAGGGTTCGACTATGATACGCTTTATCCCGAGACGCTCAACATCATCCCGCCGGCTGACATCATCGAAGACTGGAAAAACGATTACGAGAGCATGAGGCTTCACATGATCTATGGTGAAACCGTCCCGTTTGACGAACTGGTGGCTCAGTTGAGAGAGTTCAATGCTGTGATCGCAACTCACGGATGGTAATGCACGTCGTGGACTCCCGTTTCCACCCCCAGGCGATAGCAACACCCAGTCACTCTATTAAACGCGCTCAGAAGCTATCTATGGGCACAAAAAAAAGGAGCGACCCCATGCCGCTCCGCTACCTTTTTGCCTCAAAATCAATAAATTCTCTCTCGATTTCGTCTTCTCTTATAGATGTCCTTTCTTTAAATTGTTAATAATGCCGTTGGAAATATAACACTAACATCCTGTTACATAAATGAATACGTTTAAGAACTGACACAATGCTATTTCGGGTGCCGCCGATTATGGCAGGTTCTCCTTGACCCTGGTTGCGAACAGTGCGCCAGGGGTCGTCATCTGTGTGAGCAGCACAGGCCAATAGAAGGGCGCATCCCTCCAACCGTTGAGCTGCCTGCCGTCTTGGCGAATCAGCATCACCACAGGCTTGTCGATGGCCTTGGCGCGAGCGGGGACAAGATCACTCGTTCCATTGTCGGGAGCATTGGTGAAGACCCCGTTTTGCTTGGTACGGCTGGTATTACGCCCCGTACGCCTCACAACCCAGACCTTACCACTTGACGCCTTGCAGCAGTGCCTGAGCAGCGCCATCAGCGCCTCGGGCTCGAGCTTGTAGTCGGTGTTCTTGTGCTGGGGGCCATACACATAGGTTGACTTGATCTTCTCAAGAATGCCGATGACATCATCAACCTTCATCTCGATGAAGCCGTTGGCATCGGGCGACCCTGCTTTGAAGGCCGCATCGAGTTGAGCGTCGATGTCCTTGACGGTCTTGCCTATCGTGCGTGCACCGCCAGTCTGGATGCCTCTTGGGAGGTAGCGTGTCTGCTCCTTTACCGCAATGATGTCCGAAACCATGACCTTGTTCCCGGCGCAGGGACGCATATTGCTGCTGGTTCCAAGAATCTGGACGGGACTGTTGTTGGCCAGCTGTTCCCTCAGGTACTCATCGAGGCCATAGATGGTTTTGAGTCGGCTGTAGATGAGAGGGGGCGTATAGAAACGAGTGACCGCTATATCCTCAAGGGGACGAGCACCGAACATGCGTTGGTGTTGGCTAACGGTGTCCTGCTGGAACGTCTTGGGCGAGCGACCGTAGATGAAGCTTATTAGGTTCTTGATGGTGATGCCGCGATCAAGGATGTTGCCGCCCACAAATATGTTGACAGCAGCATCGAGCTTGAGTTCCCCTGTGCCTGGGTCAAGCAATGCGTTCACGTCGTTGTCGCTGTTGACCACTCTTACGCAATAGTTGCCATTAGCGAAGATAGCATTCACCTCATTGAGCACCGCCTTGAAAGTGGGGATGCGCACATTGATGAGTTTCTGTTTGCGGGCCTTCCTGTTGGACTCGGTGAAGTCGTCGTAGGCCTGTTTCAGCATCTGCTCCACACCTTGGGGAAGTGCTTTCCCTGCGAAGTGGGCCGAGAAATCGCGCATAATGTCGTTCACGATATCAGCCTGTCCTTGGTGGTAGACCTTCTTGATTTGGACGTGAATCACCATGCTCGACTTGTAATCCTTGCCGTCGGCTCGCTGCTGGATGCGACGAATAGCAGTGCCCATCAGATACTGCCCAATGGCAAACCTGATTTCTTCATCGTTGCCTTGACCACCACTCAGCAGGTTGATGGTATCTTGGCCAAGGGGGCGATGCAGGAGGCTGTACATCGAATTGGGATCATCGGAGTCAACGAAGTACTGTTTGCCGCCAATGTACTGGTCATGCATGGGCACAATGCTGACAAATCGAGGGCGCAGACTCTTGATTGACTTGCCGTCCAGGATGAGCGAACCATCTGGCTGCAGGAACAGGTTGTAAGGCGTGGCCGTCACCAGCAATAGCCTGTGATACTTCAATAGCTTGCGGAAATCGTTGATCTGCTCGCCGATTTTGGCCACATGGGTCACGCGTTTAGCTGCTTGGCCCTTCTTCGTGACCTTGATGGTCTTATAGCTGCGTGAGGCATAGTCGGCCTCATCGTCAATAATAAGCACCTTCTTGCCCTTCAAGAACCGGTAATCCTTGAACAGCTTGATCAGCGCCTTCATGTTGTTGTGCTCCTTTTTGCAAACGATGATGGTCTTGGTCTTGTTGACATTTGCCTCAACGAGACCGATCTTGCGCAACGCCATGATGTCATGGATATCGACGGTAGCCCCTTGGGTGAGATTATCGGACGGCTTGAAAGCAGCGAAGTCTTTCTCAAACCTGCTGCGCGTCTGTGACGCCAGGGCATTGGTTCCCTTAGTGAGCAACACGACGACATCAAAGCCACGATCAAGGCACCCGGCAATGATGTACTCATAGGTGTCAGTTTTGCCGCCTTGGACGCATCCCAGCAACAGGCCGGGGTCTTCGGCGTGAGGTCCATTATCGAGTAACTGTCTGACAGTGTCATCGATACACTTGCGTTTATCGGCTGTTAACGGATACTTGGCGTTCGCCTGCAACGTGTTGTAAATTGTGTTTGCAGACTTTTTCACGCGAGCCGCCTTGGCCGACGGGGACGAGGCCCCAAGACTATTTCTACTATAACTTTTAGTCATATAAACTACTGTTATTTAAACTACTGTTATTAAAAAAATAATTCTTTCCATTTTCACTTAATATTGTTGGGCTTGTCGGAGGATGCGCGACTTGCCCGTGAATAAAAAACTCCGCATCGAGCTTGACTAGCTGCTGCCTTTAAGTTGGGCAGTAGCCCCGTTGTTGACGGCACCAGGCCGTGAGATCATTCAAACCTACTAAATCAAGTCGCTGGGGTTGTGTGCCCCCTTGAAACTGTCGATTAGTAGTTCGCGCGCGGCGTCGGATAGTTGTGGTATACCACACCATCCAACAAGTGACCGTTAGCTATCTTGTTACCACGCTGGCCCTTCGCATTGAAAGCACCCCACTGTTTAAAAAAGAACTCAGTGCCACTTACACGAGCGAGATCGCGCAAGTTCAGAGCCCAGTCTTTTTGCATTGGGCGAGCCTGAGGACCACTTTCACCACCCACTACGATCCAATCGATGTTTCGGAGGTCAAGACCCAAAGTAGCCAGGTCGTCGAGGCATGGCTCAATGCTCAACCAGCGAACAGGAGCAGCGATGTTGCGCAAGTCATCCACTCTGGTGAGCGACCTCTTGCAGCCACACGTAACACCAAGCCATGCGTTGGCCGGGCAACGGTGCGAGGTGAAGTAGCTGGCCATACGTGCACTGCGCTTGGTCAGGATCTGGTAAGTGATCCAGGGTGTACGTTCAACGACGTCAAGAACTTGGTCGATAAACGACTCAGGAACGTCGGCGTGGAACAGATCACCCATCGAGGGCAGGAAGCACAGGAGTTCCTTGTTAGGGTCCGTAGCCAACGGCTCATTCAAAGCATCGGGGTGACACGTCACCTTGAAGCCGTTGCTGTAGCGCGGATTACCCATAGCTTGCAGGCGCTTAGCAAATGCCTTGGCATAGCAGTGGTCACACTCCTCAGTACCAGCATGTTGGCACCCAGTTACGGGGTTGAAGCTAAACTCAGTCCAAGAAATAGAAGTTCTATTCATATATCTATTTCAATTTCACGGGTTTAGGTTAATAGATAACGTGTATAGGCCTTATCGTCATAGAGGAACCACCCTATACCATGGTTCCAGGTGCCAATACGTCAAGGATCGTAGTGCTGCCGTTTTGGTTGGGTGGCAGCCACCCTTGGTTGAGAACGGCGCTAAGGCCGCGAGATCGTTGCAATCGTTACCCATTGCCAGTTAGCTGGCGCTTTTACGCTTGTTCCACCTGAGTTCCTCGCAGTCCTTCAACTGTTCAAGTACCAGGTCGTAATCAAAGAGTAGCACCTTCCCGGCTCTAATCACAGCAGGTGACGTCAGCGTTGCCGAAGGACCAGCCAGCCATCTGCTCACGGTCGAGACAGATACACTCAACGCGCGGGCGAGTTCCTTCTTCCCGTGGAGCAACTTCTTGTCTTTCGCCTGCACGGGTGAAGACTTCTCGGCTACAGCAACGTCGACGGCGTCGCGGATAAGGCTGACGATTTCTTCGCCGGTCATGTCAACTACTCGTTTGCCGAGCAAGTTGGCGTCATTTGTATTTCTTGAAGTTTTCATCGACCATCCATGCTGCAACAAATTTGCCTTCGTGCCAAGGGGAAAATGGGGAGTGAACTTTTTTGATTAATCTAGTTTAATTCGTTGATTATCAAATAAAAAAGTCAATAGGGGATATAGAGCCCACAAAAAATGAATAAAACTGGCTGACAGCCTGCCACTTTGTCTTGTGTCAGGTAGTACAGGTTGTCATGCATTGGTGGAAATAATGCTTATGTGTGAGCTATGTTGGAATAGTGATGTGATACTTGACATTAGTTATATCATCTCTGGTGTCGTTGCGGCCTAGCGGCACTCTGTGGTCGACGTGCAAAGGCGTGAGTGGTCGTCAAGTGATCGGTCTGAACAGCCACACCTTGTTCTTGCCCGCCTCCGGCCGCCGATGGGGTGGGGCGCTAGATACGGGTATGTATGGCTTCTATTTGTCGCGCATTCTCAGCACGGACAGCACCCTCTACGCTTAACATCGGAACGTGTACTGGGGCAAAAGCAACTACCGCTATGATGGATTTGCCGTTCGTGCTGTGCGTGTCTCTTGGAATGAGCACCCTTACCTTCCCTCTAATCACAGGAAAAACGTTAGCTTTGGTTGCGCTTGGGTAATTGAGATAAATGTGTTATCTTTGCAACCGAGTAAACGATACTATAACTTATGTGTGTTTTAAACGAAGAATCCATGATTGCCAAGAAATCTGATTTGTGCATGTATAAATTGGAGTCGCTGTGCTATCGACTGAAGTGCGCGATCATAGACCACAGTCTGAAACTGCCATCGTTGGTATCGTTCCGGTATTATCTCGATGGAATCTCATCTGAAACCGAACTTGGGGTGGTGGTTGAGATGTTGCACGATTGCTGGATATATGCTTTCCCCATTTATATGTTCGACAAGCCATTAAAGGCGGGACGCTCGTTGGATGATATTTTTAGGGCTAGTGCCCATGATTTCGACGAGAATGACTATATCAGTAGTCCGCTTCACCTATCATACGCTAAAGAATATGCGCTGGGCAATAAGACAAGAGCGCAATCCCGAGTTCCTGAGGACTATGCACGATATCTACATCGTCTTTATCTAATGGTTAATGCTCAGTGCTTAAAGCATAATCTTAGGATTGATGCTAGGTTTATGCTGGCACCCCTTATGCCGACAGATTTAAGCGTGGTGGTGTTGAAGAACGTTTATCAGTATCTTGTCGATCGCAAATACATTGAGCCAAACAAGGAGAGCGATTTTATTGCAATCTTTAGCGCTTCAGTGGTGGCATTGCCAGAGAAATTGAGATGGACTTATCTCACAAAGAGCAAGTTACCGAACTACTCTTGTTTATATAGTCTGATGAGCACTTTGGCAAGTAACACCGTAAGTGACGAACACGTTAAATCGCTTATCGCTAGTGTGTTTTGCAATGGAGATGGTACTTCAATCGATGTGAGTAGTTTTAAGAAACGTAAACCGAGTGAGGTGCAACAAGTGTTCGACA
>JAFTFA010000062.1 GCA_017449785.1 Muribaculaceae bacterium
AGACCGTCCCCACTGTCACATTCTCACTATCCAATGGCTCGACGACCTCTCAGACCCTGCTCACCACTCCCGAGCAACGCTTGCTCGCCCCGCTGATACCAGCGGCCGACTGATTTGGGTGTCCCGTTGACGAAGTCAGGAAAAGGGTTGTTTCAAGTTGTTTAAAAAATAGCGGGAGGGAAATTATTCAAGTTTCATTTTTGTTTACCGGTGGTTTGCAGTAATTTTGCAGCCGCTATGAAGGCCATAATTGATTTCTTGAAGAACTGGACGCTGCCCAGCGCGATCGTGGCGGGCACCGTCATCTATCTGATATTCTACTGGATACCGGCACTTGACCCGGTGAGTGAGGTGATGGCGCCGATATTTGACACCATCCTGCCGCTGTTCATGAGTCTGATCCTGTTCACGACGTTCCTGAGGGTGGATTTCCACAAGATGCGCCCGGCGATGTGGCACCTGTGGGTGTCGGTGTTCCAGGTGGCGCTGGTAGCCCTGCTGGTGGCGCTGATCCTGGGCTTTGACATGCAGGGCAAGGACCTGATCCTGATGGAGGGCATCTTGACGTGTGTCATCTGCCCCGGAGCGAGCGCGGCACCCGTGGTGACCGGCAAGTTGGGCGGCAACCTGGAGACGATGACCAGCTATGTGTTCCTGTCCAACCTGGTGACCGTGGTGGCCGTTCCCGTCGTGTTCCCGCTTATTGACAAGGGGGTGGACATCAGTTTCTGGACCGCCTTCGGCATGATCATGTACAAGGTGTTCCTCGTGCTGGTGCTGCCGCTCATCGCCGCCTATCTGGTCAAGCACTACCTGCCACGCGTGCAGCAGCGGCTAGTGGCCATCCAGGACCTGTCGTTCTACATGTGGGGCGTGTCGCTCACCATCGTGACGGGTTGCACGGTCAAGAACATCATCAACAGCGGGGCGCCCGTCATGTTCCTCATGACGATTGCACTGGTGTCGCTGTTGATCTGCCTGGCGCAGTTCGCCGTGGGGCGGTACATCGGCCACTTCTTCGGCACCGTGATCGAGAGCGGTCAGGGCCTGGGGCAGAAGAACACCGCCTTTGCCGTGTGGATCGCCTATACCTACCTGAGTCCGCTGTCGGTGGCCGGTCCCGGCTGCTACATCCTGTGGCAGAACGCCATCAACAGCCTTGAAATCTGGCATCACCGCAAAACGACCGAACGACAACAAGGGATAAAACCCAAGCAATAGAATCATGAAGAAATTGATCAATCCTTACCTCAACAAGCAGGGATATAACTGCTTCGGGTGCAGCCCGGGGAACCCCATCGGCCTGCATCTGGAATTCTGGGAAGACGGCGAGGACATCGTCGCCACGTGGTCACCCAGCGTGAACTACGACGGCTGGGTCGAGACTCTGCACGGCGGCATCATCAGCACGCTCATCGACGAGATTGCCAACTGGGTGCTCTCACGGCGACTGCAGGCCGCCGGAGTGACGACAAAGCTGGAGGTGAAATTCCGCCGTCCCGTCTCGACACGCGACCCCGAGATCACCCTGCGCGGGCGCCTCACGGGCAACGTGCGCAACTACTACAGCGTCCACGTCACCCTGCACGACAGCAAGGGCAACCTGTGTGACGAGGGCGACGTCACCTACTGCATGTTTGACAAGCAACGATCCCGAGAAATGGGTTTCACCGCCTGCCTCACCGAGGACGAGGTCCGCTAGAGAGAGCAGAGGGAGAGGTCAAGACTTTGCCTGGGAGTCGGTGATGAGCCGGGCCGCGGTGGCGGTGCAGACGGCGGTGCCCAGGCGGTCGGCGAGGCGGCGATAACCGTCGAGCATCGTGGCGCGAGAGGCGGTTTCATCGAGCAAATCGGCCAAATGGCGGTCGATGCTGTCCACGGTGCACAGGTGCATGAGCAGCTCGGGAATGATGGCCTCGTCGGTGATCAAGTTGGGCAGAGTAACGTATTTTCCGGTCAATAATCGGCGATAGAAATTGTAGGACCACTTGCTGCCGTTGAAACGGTAGCAGGCGACCTGCGGCGTGCCCAGCAGGGCCGTCTCGAGCGTCGCCGTGCCCGACGTGACAAGGGCGGCGCGGGCATGATGCACCAGGGGATAGGTCTGATCGCGCAGGACGGGAACCGCCATGTCACCGATGACCTGACGATAGAGGCTGTCGTCGATGCTGGGCGCACCGGCAACCACGGGCTGGTAGCGGGGATGACGGGCTGCGGCCTCGAGCATGAGGGGCAGATTGTCGCGGATTTCACGCACACGGCTGCCCGGCACGATGGCGATGACGGGACGGTCGGGGAGGCCGTTTTCCTCGATGAAATGGGCAAAATCAGGAAAATCCTTGCTGGCCCGGGCCACCTCCTGGACGGTGGGATTGCCGACGTAGGTTGCCTTGTAGCCACGCTCCTGATACCAGTCGGGCTCAAACGGCAGGATGCAGTACATGTGGTCCACATAGCGGCGGATGTCCTTGACGCGCCACTCCTTCCAGACCCACACCTTGGGCGAAATGAAATAGTGCACCGGGATGCCCAGGTTGTGGGCATACTTGGCGACCTTGAGGTTGAACGAGGGGTAATCGACCAGGATCAACGCGTCGGGCTGCCACTCGTCGATGGCACGGCGCGCGGTGCCCAGGAAACCGAGAATTTTTCCCAAGTGCTTCACCACGTCGGCAAAGCCCATATAGGCCATGTCACGGTAATGGATGATGGGCTGGCCGCCAACCTGTGCCGCCATCAAGTCGCCGCCCAGGAAACGGAAGTCGGCCTGGGGGTCAAGTTGCTTGAGTGATTCGATCAGGTGGGAGGCATGCAGGTCGCCCGAGGCCTCGCCCGCGATGAGGAAGTACTTCATGATGATTTACGTTTCAAGGTGATGAAATCAAACTCGTAGGCATTCTTGTGGTCGCTGCCGTGATGCTCACGCTCCACCTCTTCCCACTCGGCCATGTCCAGAGCGGGGAAAAAGGCATCGGCTGTCGCCCAGCGGGCGTGGATGACGGTGAGGTGCAGCACATCGACCCGCGGCAGGGCCTGTTCATAGACCTGCGCGCCGCCGATGACAAAGGCCACGTCGGTCTGGGCCGCCGCGATGGCCTCGTCGAGACTATGGACCACGGTCACGCCAGGGGATTGCCAATCGGGATTGCGGGTGATGACGATGTTCTGGCGGCCAGGCAAGGGGCGTCGCGGGAACGACTCAAACGTCTTGCGCCCCATGATGATGCTGTGGCCCATCGTGGTTTCCTTGAAGTGCCGCATGTCGGCCGGCAGGTGGCACAGCAGGTCGCCCTGGCGCCCGATGGCCCAGTCGCTGGCAACGGCAACGATGGCATGGATCTCCTTCATTCTTGCAATTGTTGTTATCACTCGTTGTTATGGTTGTTTGACAATAGCCACTTGGGCATCACGCTAAGCCGCAAAGGGCGCGAAGTTTTTAAAGTTTATGGCTCGCAAGGGGCTCGCTAATCAATGCTGATGCAAAAAATAAGGGTGCAGTTGTTGATCTTGTGAGCCAGATGACCTGGACTATTTATACTTCACACCGACACCACGCCCTTGATGGCGGGCCAGGGATCGTAGCCCTCGAGCGTGAAGTCCTCATACTTGTAGTCATCGATGCTCCTCACCTCGGGGTTGATGACCATGCGGGGCAGCGGGCGCGGCTCACGCGAGAGTTGCTCGTTGATCTGGTCGAAGTGGTTGCGGTAGATGTGCGCATCGCCGAAGGTGTGGATAAATTCGCCCGGTTCCAGTCCGGTCACGTGGGCCACCATCATGAGCAGCAGGGCATAGGACGCGATGTTGAACGGCACGCCCAGGAACAGGTCGGCACTGCGCTGGTAGAGTTGCAGGCTCAACTTGCCCTGAGCCACATAGAACTGGAACAACGAGTGGCACGGCGGCAGCTTCATCGTGGGCACCTCGGCAACATTCCAGGCGCTCACCATGATGCGGCGGCTGTCGGGCGAGTGCTTGATCTGGTCGATGACCTGTGCGATCTGGTCGATGGTGCCGCCGTGGCCGTCGGGCCAGGCGCGCCACTGGCTGCCATAGACGGGCCCCAGGTCGCCGTTCTCGTCGGCCCACTCGTTCCAGATGCGCACGCCATGCTCCTGCAACCAGCGCACGTTGGTGTCGCCGCGCAGGAACCACAGCAACTCATAGATGATCGACTTGAGGTGCACCTTCTCGGTCGTCAACAGGGGGAAACCGTCGGCCAGGTTGCAGCGCAACTGGTAGCCGAACACGCTGCGCGTGCCGGTCCCCGTGCGGTCCTCCTTGTCAACGCCGTGCTCCATCACGTGGCGCACCAGATCAAGATATTGTTTCATGAGTTTTTAGTTTTTAGTTGTAAGTTTTTAGTCCTTAGCTTTTTTACCAGTTGAAGATGTTGCGCAGGAGCCACCAGAGGAGTATCAGTGCCAGGAACAGCCAGATGAGCAGCGGGGCGTTGAGGCGGGCATACAGGCGGGGATTGCTCGTTCGACGCGACTCGGCGAACAGACACACGGCAATCCACGGTATCGCCACCAGCAACATGGTATTGTAGTGGAAGGCGGCCGCCACATCACCATGCAGCAGGGCGTGGACAGCCCGCTGGGAGCCGCAACCGGGACACTTGTAGCCCGTGTACTCAAGGAAAATGCACCGCGGGAAAAAGCCCGACTGGGACGGGTCCAGCGCATAGTAGATGAAGCCCAACACCAGCAGCAAGGCCACGACAAGCACAATTACCAGCGAACGGCGCATGATGCCAGGGATGGGGGCTTAATTCATCAAGGCGGTCTGAATCAACATGGCAAATGGCGTGTACAGGATGCCCAGGACAATGGACGCGATACACCACCACGCACCCGTCTCGCTGGCACGCTTGGCACCCTCGATGTCACCGGCGCGGTACTTGCTGGTCACCTTGGTGGCATAGACGATGGCAACAATGCCCGCCGGCAGGCAGCACAGCACGGTCGAGATGATGGCCCAGACGAGGTTGGTGGGCGGGCAGGGCTCGGCGGGAGATGGCTGATCGGTTGCGGCATATTGCGGTTGCTGGGCGGGCTGTCGATAAGGCTGCTGGGCGGGCTGTTGAGGCTGGTAGGGCTGGCCCACCACTGGCTCGTCGGGGCGGGTGGCCGGCTCCTGGGCCACCGCGCGAGGCTCTCCCTGCGGAGAGGCCGGCTGGGGCTGGCCGGTGCCGTCAGCAACCATTTCATAGGCGCCCTGCAACTCGGGCAACTGGGTAATCTTCACCCAATCGCTGAGGCCCTCATGCCACACATAGGCCGCCGACGTGAGCCCCAACTGCTTGAGTCCGTCAAGGTCAACGGGACCCGACTGCACTCCGTTATGGTTTATCCAGTACTGCATAATCTTGAAGATGAATGATAATTTTTTTACGATTGTCGCAAAGATAGGCATATTATTTTAAACCACCATCATGCAAAGAAATAAAAAAATAGGGACACGCGTGTATCCCTATCTGTCTCTGTCGTGGTGAGCCATAGGCCCGCCCGTGGGGGGAACAATCAGAAGTCGCTGAAGAACTTGGGGCGGATCAACAGGCCAAACCTCAGGCGCGAATGGTACTGGTTGTAGTCGAGCATCGTCTCGCCATAGCCGTTGTAGTACTGCAACATGATGAACTGGTTGGAGTTGTGGTTGATGCGGTAGCCCAGCTGGACGATGGTGTTGAAGTTGAAGTTCCAGCCCTGACGCTTGACCAGCGTCATGTCGAGGACCCACTTGTTGTCCATGCTGATGGCCTGGAAGCCTGCCTGGTAGATGCCGCTATACCTGAGGATGTCCTTGTTGTACTTGCCGTCGATGATGGGAATCCAGAACTTGGCATGGGCCATCAGGAAGGGCGAAATATAGGCTTCACCGGCCAGCGAGATCTTGTTCCAGCTGCGCGATGCCGTGCCGTCACGGCCATTGGACTCGTGCTCGAGCATCACGGTCATCTTGCCCACCAGGCGATTCTTCATGATGATGTGACGCGACACGCCGATACCGGGATTGAAGTTCAGGTCATGGAAGGGCAATGAACGCTCCAGGACGTTCCACAGGGCCTTCTGGGAGTAGAACAGGTAGAGGTAGGTGTGCCAGGGGAGCACACTCTTGGTGAGGCGCTGCTGGAAACTGATCTGGAACTTGACGTCACTGTTGTGGATAGTGGGCTCGCCGCCCAGCACCGTACCGCCGACAAAGTAGGTATCCTTGTACAGGCTGAAGTAGGGACGGCTATCCAATTCGGCACGAATACTGTCGGCAATCTCGCTGTCGGTCCTGCCTCCATGATCGACTGTGACAATCTGCCCCTTGACCGGAGCGCACATGGCCGCCAACAGGAGTGCACATAACAATATCAGACGATTGATGCTCATATATATTATTTTAAAGTAATAATGGCCAATAAAGAAAAGTTCGCTACAAAGGTAGTCAATTTACCCAAAACTAAGCACTTATTTCACTCCTTTATTATTTACAACATGCCATCAGCAGGAACCATAGCGGCGGCACGAGCAGGGCCGGCAGCATGTTGAGCACGTGGCAATCCTTGATGCGCAGCAGCGACAAGCCAGAGCCCGTGATGAGCAGGCCGCCCACGATGAGCAGTTCGGCCATCAAGGCCTCGCTCACGGCCTCACTCGACAACAGCGCGACACAGTAGAACATCCCTTGCCACAGGAACAGCGCCGGCGCGGCCAGCAACATCCCGACGCCATAGGTCGAGCCGAAGATCGTCGCCGTCACCAGGTCGAGCGTGGCGTTGGTGAACAGGAAGGTGTTGTCGCCCTCCAGCGCGCTGATGACCGGGCCCAGCATCGACAGCGGGCCGATGCAATAGACCAGCGTTGCCGTCGCCAGTCCGTCGGCCAGCCGATTGCCGCCCAAGTCCTTGCCGCCCCGCTTGCTACGGCGCTCCACCAGCCGGTGGAAGCGCCCGTCGATGTCGAGAGCGACACCCACGATGCTGCCGACGGCCATCGCCGCGATGAACAGCACGGGATACTGGCTCTTGGGCAGATTGGTGACCACCGCATTCAGCCCGATGGCAAAGCACGCCAGCCCCAGCGCGTCATAGAGCACACTCTTGTACTTCTCCTTGAGCCCCCCATGCAGCGCCACGCCGATGAGCGTCCCGGCCACAATGGTGCATGTATTGACAATCGTTCCTACCATGATTCTATCGTTGCTTGAAAAAAACGCTGCAAAATTACACTAAAAAACGCTCTGGAGAGAGTGCGTTCCAGGACAAAAGCACATTTTTCGGCTTTAATTGATCAAAATTTTAGGGAAAATGTGTACCTTTGCCGCCCCATGAAGAACTATTGTGCCTGAACTGTAACGACGAACTATTATTTTAAGTATTCACTCTAGTATGAAGAACGTTTTATTGAAACCACTTGCAGCATTACTGCCCGCGGCGATAATGTTGTGGATGCCTCTTTACTGTCAGGCCGACGATTACCACTTTGCCGACGTGAACCACGACGGCGAAGTCAACCTCAGCGACGTCAACGCCGTCATCGACGTGATATTGGGAAAATCCGACCCCACACCTCCAGTTGACCCTCCAGCACCGGTAGAAACGAGAACATTTGTCTTTAACGGCGTGGAGTTCACCATGGTTCAAGTCGAAGGCGGAACGTTTGAAATGGGCGCAACGGCCGAACAGGACAGCCAGATGGCCTGGGCTGACGAATATCCCACACACCAAGTGACTCTATCTACCTACTCCATCGGCGAAACCGAGGTCACGCAAGCCCTATGGCTGGCCGTGATGGACACACTTCCCTGCCGCTTCAAGAACGACCCGATGCTACCTGTCGAATCTGTGTCGTGGAACGATTGCCAGGAGTTTATCTCCAGACTAAACACATTGACCGGAATGTCATTTAGGTTGCCGACCGAAGCCGAATGGGAGTATGCCGCACGAGGCGGGAATAGAAGCAGGAAGTTTCAGTACTCGGGCAGCAACGACATTAACACCGTTGCCTGGTGGGGAAATGAAAAAGGCGGCAATAGTGCCTATGGCACCAATCGTGTCGCCCAAAAGCTGCCAAACGAACTCGGAATCTATGACATGAGCGGTAACGTGTGGGAATGGTGCCAGGACTGGTATCGCAGCTATGCCTCAACGCCACAAACCAATCCCACAGGACCATCATCAGGGCAATACCGCATCTACCGTGGCGGGAGCTGGAATAATGATGCCAAGTTCTGCCGAGTCTCATTCAGATACAACAACAAGCCCGAAGCCAAGCTCACATCCGTCGGATTAAGACTCGCATTGTAGGGGAAGATTATTATTTTGGGCTACAAGAATGTATTTAATCACTACTATCACTACCCAATTCAATAAAAAATGCAACTCTGCCGGAGAGTTACAAAATGTCGTGCAAATATAGATATATTTTTTTTGACGGACAAAAAAAAACTTTAAAATTTGATATGATGTATTGAATTTTGTTACTTTTTGCTCTTGCTCTCTACATCCAGGCTAGCGGCAACTATATTTCCAGACACATATAATCTGATAAAATTATAAGGCTCAGCATTGGTTTTAAGTATAATTACTTGTTCAAATGGGCCTGGACTCAAGTGTGGATCATAGGTCACTTTTACTGTCAGGCTTTCATTTGGCTGGACAATATCATGATCTACCGCAGCCTGTGTGCATGGACATGTAGTCACTGTCGATGAGACAATTAGCGGCTGTGTTCCTATGCTATTTACAATAAAATCACAACTTACCGGACCATCAGCTTGACCAATGTCGCCAAAGTCGTGCCTCGACTCACTAGCAATGGCAAAGCGGGCACATGAATCGGTCTCGCACATGTAATCACTGGCACCGGCCGAGTTCCATGCTGCCATTATTGCGATCATGACCCCAAAGTAGCGGAATAAATTAGTCATCATAATTGTATAATTACATGGAGATCTTGAGTGTACGTTCTCAAAGCAAACTTAATTAACGGTTTAATTATTAATCGTTTATTTTTTGTAACTCTCCGGCAGAGTTACAAAAAACGAAGAAACAACTATTACTATATATAATGTATTATTAATATTTAAACTGTTTTTATTATGCGTAAACGTTTATTAAGTTCACTGTTTGCAGGACTCTTGCTCTTTGCAGGGGCCTCAAGCATGTTTACCTCTTGTAAGAACTATGATGACGACATCGAGCACTTGCAAGAGCAGATTGACGCTAATGCTAAGGCTATCGACCAGCTGAACAGCCTGATCACCGACGGCAGCGTCATCAAGGAAGTGAAGAAGGTAGGTAACGGCATTGAGGTGATCATGTCGAACGGTACCACCTACACCATCACCAACGGCACCGACGCTGTTGTATGGACAATTGGTGATGATGGATTCTGGTATCAGGACGGCAACAAGACCAACTACTATGCCCTGGGTAAGGACGGCCAGCCCGGTGCTAAGGGCGATAAGGGCGACAAGGGCGACCCCGGCACTCCTGGCACTCCTGGCACTCCTGGCACCAATGGTGCCGACGGAGCTGATGGCATCTACTATGTACCCAACACCGAAACCGGTTGCTGGGACATCTACAATGGTGACGGCACGCTCAAGGAGAACACTACCATCTCATGGAAGGCCACCCAGTACAACGTGATTACCGCTATCATGGACGGCAATGACCTGAAGCTCTATAACGTGCAGACCGCCGAAGGCTTCACCGATGTCACTGTTGCACTGAGCAACACCCTTCGCGGTTTCGTATTTGATCCCGAGAAGGACGGCTATGTTGACGGTGTGCCCGCTATCCGCGTTCGCTCGTTCAACTACCAGGTTCTCACGCTCACCAACAGAGATTCACAGAACGAGAAGGTACAGGCTGGTGCCACCAAGGCTATCAACCCCACCACCTATGCCTACTATCGCGTGAACCCCAGCAATGCCAACATTGATGACCTGAAGAACCTGACCTTCGTCGTTCAAGCCAACAACTCCTACTCTGTAACCCGCCGTGCCAAGGCCTCTAGCGACTTTGGTGCCAAGGCCGAGTTTGTTGAGTTCAAGGACGGTATCCTGAAGGTTAAGGTTGACGTCACGGGCGTACCCGCTACCGATGAGTACATCTCGGTTGTCGCCCTGCAGACCACTAAGGACAACGGCGAGAACATCACCTCGGACTTCGCAACCGTTGTCAAGAAGGATATGGAGGACATCCGCATTGCTGACAAGAAGCGCTTTGCCCGCGGCACGGACTACCACTTCCGTCGTTACCTCACCTCGCTTGACAACCAGGCTGGCCTTGACACCCACACGGTTTGGGCTACCGACGTGAACGGCGAGACCTGTGACGTCGAGATGGTTTATACCGACCAGCTTGATGTGATGGCACTTCTCGAGGCTCACTTCCTGACCAACCCCAAGCACAGCATTGTTGATCTCGAAGAGATGGACATGCACTTTGAGACTGAGTTGTTCAAGAACTACATCATTGGTCAAAATGGCACCGACCAGGCCGAGTATGTTACCCTGAACAACGGTATTCTGCGCGTGAAGGATGTTTACGGCACCTCGGCCATCGACCGCACCCCGATCATCCGCGCCCTGCTCAAGAACGGCAACAACATCGTTCAAGTAGCCTATGTAAAGGTTAAGATCATCCGTGATGAGGAGGTTCAGACCAACCACTTCTATGAGATCCCCGTTAACGACTTCACCTTCGAGTGCGACAAGGACGGCAACAGCAAGTTTGACTACAAGACCATGAGTGCTGTAGTCTATGCTGACCTCAACTTCAGCAAGACCGAGTTCCAGTCATTCTATCCCAATGGTGTTGACTATGTGGCTCCTGGTGACGTAGGTACCGTTGCTCCCAATCCTGATGGTCCCGAGGAGGGCACTTGGATTCTCCAGTGGACGATCGACAACAACACCCTGTGGCAGCTTGCTCAGGATGCCAACAAGGGCGGCCAGCCTGTCGATGTACAGAACAAGTATCGCTTCTATACCGCCGACAACAAGATGTATGTTGAGATCACTTTGAAGGCTCGCATCATGCCGACCCCCAAGTCGTTTGAGGTGCCCGCTACTAGCTACTACAAGAACTACTGGTTCAACAACTTTGAGAACACCAGGCTCAATGTCGCCGTTCCCAACCCCGAGAACACGACCAACGACGCCCTGTGTCTCTTTGACAACGACCTGAATGCTCCCTTTGTAACCGGTGCCGACGGCCGCGTCTTGATCAACAATCAGATCCACGTTGAGCAGTACCAGTTCTGCTCTCACATGAATGGCGTGACCATCGCTGGCCACAGGATCAGCGTTTCCAGTGATAAGCTGGCTCTGTATGTTGACAACACTCCCAGCAAGGTGATTGCCCGCATCGACAATGCTACTTCCACCGGTGACCGCATTTACTTCACCAAGAATGGCCCTGGCAGCGACGAGGCCAAGGAGATGCTCAACAGCGAGGGCATGTATGTTCTCATCGAGGCTGTTGCCCACCTGTGCAACAACAACAAGAAGGCTGTCTCGATCCTGTTCAATGGTCAGGATCACTTCAAGGCCTACTATGTTCGTCCTGTTAATCCCGAGGGCAAGTCCAACGACTACTTCATCGACGGTGTTGACTTCGGCGAGGCTCACTCCAAGATGCTCTTAGAGGATCTCGTTGTCCTGAAAGACTGGCGCAACCGCTCGTTCGATGACCACACCTCATACTGGGGCTACTATGGTCCGTTCACCTTTGCTGTTGACCTCAAGAATGCTACCTGCAACCTCAACGTTAACGGCAACACGTCCAAGAAGAAAGTTCCCGAGACCATCGAGCTCAAGGGCTTTGACAAGACCGGCAACCCTGTTGACTTCAACACCCAGACCGTGGATAAGCTCGGCTATATCACCTACAAGAACAACGGTACTGTAGTGGATGAGGACTTCGAGCTCTATCTCTCCGTCAAGGTTTACTATGGTTGGGGTATGATCCAGACTGGCGAGATCACGGTTCCCGTGAAGGCCACCAAGGATGTGCCCAGGGCTCCCCGAAAGAACTAATAACAACCTGTTTTTTCATAGCATAAATAGCACAATAGTTCTTTGATGATTGGCACCGTCGCTCTGGTTCCTAGATGTGTGCGGTGCCAATTTCTTTAATCAAGAAGATTTTTTCAAGAAGACAATGTCATCAAGCATCTTTAAAACATTATTGATTGCAGGTGTCGCCGCCTTGACTATCTCGTGTGGCGGCAACAGCAGCAGTGGCAGCAGCGACAAGAAATTTGCCGGCAGCTACATCGATGAGTTCGGCAACCAGTTTGAGTTGCGCGAGGACCACACGGCCACCATCCTGTTCAAGGGTGGAGACAAGGCCAACGAGACTCACTGGAGCGACGGTCCCAACCATGACAGCCCATTTGCGACGATTGAGTATAACGGAGACCCCAGTTATTACTATATGCGTGACGGGGTCCTCTATCGCCACAAGGAGGACATGGATCGCGGTCGCCCTGCCATCAAGCTTGAGCGTCAGTAATACATTTTCTAGTACAATTGGATGGTGGTTTTATTGCAAGATAACCCATCATCCATTTTCAATTTTTTTGATATTAATAAAACTACACTAGTATGGCAAAGAAATGGCTACTTATCATCAGCATGGTTGCGCTCCTGGTGGGCTGCAAGTATGACGACGACAAGCTGTGGGATGCCGTGAACAATCTGGACAGCCGATTGACCAAGGTCGAGAGCCTGCTCTCGCAGCTCAACGGCAACGTGGGCTCGTTGCAGACGATTGTTTACGCCATCCAGCAGAACACCTACATCACCAACCTGCAACAGACCTCGCAGGGGTATAACATCACCTTCAGCGACGGGCGCACGATTACCCTGTATAACGGCGAGACGCCCTACATCGGCGACAACGGCAACTGGTGGATCGGCAACAAGGACACCGGCGTCAAGGCCGTGGGCAGCGACGGCTTGACTCCCTATGTGGGCGACAACGGCAACTGGTGGCTGGGCAACAGCGACACCGGCGTGAGGGCTATCGGCAAGGACGGCAAGACGCCCTACATCGGCAGCAACGGCCACTGGTGGATCGACGGCAAGGACACCGGCACGACGGCCAAGGGCGAGACACCCTACATCGGCAACAACGGCAACTGGTGGATCGGCAACAAGGACACCGGCGTCAAGGCCGGCGGCGGTGGCGACACCACTGGCGTGCCCATCATCGGCATGGACGAGGTGAACGGCATCTATTACTGGACCGTCACCATCAATGGCACGACCACCTGGCTCGAGGACAAGAACGGCAACAAGATGCCCGTCACCTCATTTGCGCCCATCTTCAAGATCGACAGCTATGGCTTCATGGTTTACTCGGTCGATGGCGGCGTGACGTGGATCTACATCTATGACAGCGACGGCTATCCCGTGACCAGCGGTGGCGGCGACTGCAATTGCAGGCACTTCTTCAAGGATGTGTATGTGCAGGGTGACTACCTGTACATCGTCCTGATCGACGGCACTGTCGTCAAGATCCGCATCAGCGGCAATGACTACAACATCCCTGATGACCCGACCGATCCCACTCCCACCCTGCCCGGCGACCCCAATGTCCCCATCCCCAATCCCAACATCACTCCCGATGTTGACCCCTATGGCAACTACATCGTGACGATGAACCTCACGGGTATCCAGGATCCCTACACGGGTGAATGGATTGACCTCTACGGTACGGGCCTGAGCAAGCAGAACGTCTGGGTAGAAGTCGATCACTCGCCCGAGGGCATTCTCGTGACCAACCTCGACGAGAACACCTCGACCGTCAAGAACGACATTATCTTTACAGTAGATAATTCCAGCAGTATGGACAATGAGGCCGATGCTGTTGCCAACGGCATCAAGAGCTGGGCTTCCATGCTGGCCAGCAAGGGGCTGGACGTGCGCTTTGGCGTAGTAGGATTTGGAGGCTACATTGACGGAGCATTGAATCTGACTGATGCTTCATCATTGAGCAGCTATCTGAACTATTATAGCGGAACTACCCGCACCAAGCACTTTGGTGGTTCTGATGCCAGTGTATTGCAGCAGCATGCCAATGCTTTTGCCAGGACGGGCTCTTCTCCTGAATCCAACGAGTGCGGTGCCATGGCCATTCGCTTTGCCAACAACTACTTCAGCTTCAGGGCTGGTGCCAACCGCATCTATGTGAACTTCACCGACGAGGCCAATCAGCCTAACGGCAATAGCGGTTACTCGGTAGAGTGGTTCAAGAGCCAGTCCAACTGGCCCGTGCAGAACGGTACTGTCCACACCGTCTGGAGTGCAGGTTCGGCCTATAGCAATATCTATTATGGCAGTAATAATAGGGTCAACTATTATGAGGATCCTTTCAAGATCTCGGATTACACCGGCGGCACCAAGATGTCGGTCAAGGCCGATGCCAGCGACTTGAATCTCAACCAGCTGACCGTCAGCGGCGCAATGACCCATGCCTACACCATCCGCTTCATGATTCCGGCAAGCTACTTGGACGGCAGGGCACACATCGTGCGCATCGTCGTCATTGCCAACAACGGAACCGTTCGAGGACAGTTGTCATTCCAGGTCACCTTCGGTAGTATATGATAATCCCTATCTAATAAATTCTATTATTTCTGGAAGGTATGCCTCGTGATTTGGCATACCTTCGTTTTTCCCCTTTCATCTTCAATACCCCTGATAAAACTCACTGTTGAACGCTCATTCTCAATGTAACGCTTGCGTCATGATCGACGATTCATTACAGCGGCTACATTTCTCTATGTATAAATATTGCAGACAAACAAGATGAAAAATTTTATAACATTTTGTTTATTTGCATCGATTAATGCACAAAATAATAAATGAATTAACAGTAGTTTTATGTCAAAGATTGAATTAGATTTAAGAATCAATGGTATTGACATTTCTAGACAAGAGTTAGTAATTACCATCAATGGCTACACATTGATTTCCAGAGAATCTGTCAGACCCGAAGATGATACCATTGCCACGCCCCAAGCTGAATTAGGGGCTTTCATGATTGAAGAATCCTGCCGCCTGGCAGCCAGCCACCGCGAGCGCAGTGCCGAGATCTACAAGAGCGTGTGGCGACAGTTCATGCAATGGCGTGACGACAGGGACATCGCCATCGACATGGTGGATGCCGGCATGATGGAGCAGTTTGAGGCCCACCTGCGCTCACGCAACCTCTCGCTCAACACGATCTCGTTCAACATGAGGGTGTTGCGCTCGTGCTACAACAAGGCCATCGAGAAGTATCGCCTGGCCGACAAGCAACCCTTCAAGCGGGTATATACCGGCATCGGGCAGACCGACAAGCGGGCCCTGAGCATCGAGACCATCAAGAAGATCAAGGAGTGCAAGACCATGAACAGGGAGGAGGAATTTGCCCGCGACTTGTTCATGTTCAGCTTCTACACGCGGGGCATGTCATTTGTCGACATTGCCTATCTCAAGCGCGATAACATCAAGAACGGCAACCTGCACTACAAGCGCCGCAAGACCGGCCAGAGCATCACGGTCAAGTGGGAGCCGTGCATGCAGGACATCGTCAATCGCCACGCGCTGCCCAGCTCGTGCTACCTGTTCCCCATCATCCATGTGTCCAATGGCAAGGAGAGGAACCAGTATCGCGGTTGCCAGAACAAGGTGAACAAGACGCTCAAGAACATTGCTGCACGCTGCGGCATGCATGCCAACTTGACGATGTATGTCGCGCGCCATTCCTGGGCCAATGCGGCTAAGGCGTTGAACCATCCGCTGGAACTCATCAGCTACGGGATGGGGCACACCTCGACCAAGACGACCAAGATCTACCTGAACTCGATCAATATGAGCCAGATCGACCAGTTGAACAGCAGCATTCTACACGAATTATTGCAGTGATGTGAAGGAAATACATTACCTTTGCTCGCATGATGAGAAGGTATATTTTACTGATTGTGGGGCTACTGGCGGCGATGGTGGCCACGGCAGCCGTGGCCATGGCCGGCCCCGAGCCGGACGATGACGCGGGCCAAGCCATGGCGCTGGCCACGCGCCTGGCTGCAAGGCACCTGCCGCAGCAGGTGGAGTTTGTCAAGATCGAGGCCGACCACGGGCGCGACGTGTTCACTCTCGAGAGCCGCGACGGCAAGATCATCATCGGGGGCAACAATGCCGGCTCCATGGCGACGGGCCTGAACCGCTACCTGAACCGTTACTGCAAGGTGACGGTGTCGTGGTATGGCAGCCAGCTGGACGCCGTCCTGCCCGACGTGCTGCCTGCCGTGCCCACCCCCGAGCGGGTGACGGCCAGGGTGCCGCAGCGCTTCTTCCTGAACTACTGCACCTGGGGCTACACGATGCCCTTCTGGGACTGGGAACAGTGGGAACACTTCATCGACTGGATGGCCCTCAACGGCGTGAACCTGCCGCTGGCCATCACGGGACAGGAAGCCGTGTGGTACAACGTGTGGACCCGCCTGGGCTTGACCGACGAGCAGGTGAGGAACTACTTCACCGGGCCGGCCTACCTGCCCTGGCATCGCATGGCCAACATCGACGGCTGGTGCGGTCCGCTGCCCAGGGAGTGGCTCGCGGGGCAGCAGGCCCTGCAGCAGCGCATCGTCGAGCGCGAGCGCGCGCTGGACATGCGGCCCGTGCTGCCCGCCTTTGCGGGACACGTGCCGGGAGCCCTGCGCGACCTGTTCCCCGAGGCCGACATCCAGGCCCTGGGCAGCTGGGCGGGCTTTGACGAGCAGTACCGCACCTTCTTCCTCAACAGCGAGGATCCGCTCTACAGCCGCATCCAGCGCATGTTCCTCGAGGAGCAGACGCGCCTGTTCGGCACCGACCACATCTACGGCATCGACCCGTTCAACGAGGTGGATCCGCCCAGCTTCGAGCCCGAATACCTCCACCGGGTGTCGCGGCACATCTACGAAAGCCTGACCGCCGTCGATCCCCAGGCCGAGTGGCTGCAGATGGCCTGGTTCCTCTACTACCAGCGCAAGGACTACACCCCCGAGCGCACCCGCGCCATGTTGACGGGCGTACCCCAGGGCAAGATGACGATGCTTGACTACTACTGCGAGTACAAGGAGATGTGGCGCGACCACGAGGGCTTCTACGGCCAGCCGTTCATCTGGTGCTACCTGGGCAACTTCGGCGGCAACACTGATGTGCAGGGCCGCGTGCGCGAGGCCGGGGAGCGCATCGAGCGCGCCCTGCAGGAGTGCGGCGAGAGCCTGGTGGGCATCGGCTCGACGCTCGAGGGCCTGGACGTGCAGCAGTTCCCCTATGAATACATTCTGGAGAAGGCGTGGGACTATGGCAAGACCGCCGACCAGGTGGTCAACGAGCTGGCCGACCGCCACGCCGGGCGCGTGAGCCAGCCCGCACGCGAGGCCTGGAAACTGCTCTATGACAGCGTGCTCGACATCACGCCGGGCAACTTTGCGGCCCCGCTGCCGTGCTCCCGCCCCACCCTGGGCAAGGAGAATCGCCCCGTCAAGTACAACCCGCGCGACCTGCTGGCCGTGTGGGACCTGCTGCTGCAACAGGAGAGCGTCACGACCGACGCCATGACCATCGACCTCATCTGGGTGGGACGCCAGTTGCTGGGCGACCTGTTCCTCGTCGAGAAGCAGGCTCTGGACAAGGCCTTCATGCACAAGGACAAGGCTGCGTTCTTCGACCAGAGCAATCTGCTGTTCGAGTTGCTGTCCGACCTGGACCAGCTCAACAGCCACCACCCGCACGCCACCCTGGGACAATGGCTGGCCCAGGCCCGCGGACTGGGCAAGAGCCCCGCCGTCAAGGACTACTACGAGATGAACGCCCGTCGCCTCATCACCACCTGGGGCGGCAGCCTCAACGACTATGCCTGCCGCAACTGGAACGGGCTCATGTGGGACTACTATGGCAAACGATGGGAGAATTACATCCGGCAGCTCACTGTCGCCATCATCTCGGGCTCGGACCTTGACGGGACGGCTCTCGAGGCGGCCAACGACAAGTTCCAGCAACAATGGGCCACCTCAACCCAGGATGTCGTCACGGGCGCGGCCGACCAGGACGTCCTCACCCACTGCCGCCATCTACGCGACAAGTACCGCCCGCAACTCGACGCCTGGGCCAGACAGTGAAACACCTTCTTTTCAAACAACCGATTTTTTAAAACAACAGAATATTCTGAAAAATCTGAGGGCATCCGCTACTGAATATCACGCTAAGCCGCCAAGCCGCTAAGTTTTTTAAGTTTTATTGCTCGCAAGGGGCTCGCAATCGTTGTCGCCGTTGAGACGACAAACAATAATTGCGAGCCCCTTGCGAGCAACTATAAAAAATCTTAGCGACTTCGCGCCTTTGCGTGAGACCAAACAACAGGATTAATGGATATAGGTTAATGGTTAAAGAACATTCCGACAGATGGATTTTCCTGTTTCCCGTAATGGGATACGCTGCTATCATTCAAAGTCTAGCAGATCGAAGGCCTGCACAAAGCCTGCGACCCTAACTTGATGCGACACCGCGACGCAAAGGTGTTTCATAATTATTACAAGAAATTGATTTGCGGGGTCAACACTTATTTCGTTCCCTTCTTTTTTCTTTTTGATTGAGTTGGTCGTTTTTCTGAGTGTATCGTCCCCGCAACCCATTGCGGTTCGGCCTTATTGTCACATTGCAACGCAGGTTCTTGATTCTCAATTATTGACTCACTCTCATTACTATTATTGTTACCCTGCATCTCTCTTATTCTCAAGAGATTCTTGTTACGGAGATTATATATTAACCGACATAGCCATATTATGATAAATGCCAAGAAAACTGTAATCAGAGCACTAAGTAAGGCTGTAACACCAAAAATGCGCGATTGCTGCAGGATTTCCAGCTCCTTAGATTGAACATGCAACATAATAGTCCTATCAAGAAGATTACGATCTCCTTGAATGGTTTTCAGGGTATCAATAAGAGAATAATACAATTGTTGACCCTCAAGCGAGTCGGGCCTCCCTTCAATGAAGGTATAGTTGTTTGCTCCTCGAATCCTGAAATTAAGGTTAATCTCTGATATAGTACGCGATTTGACGTTCACTTTAAAATAAAACTGCGAAACATCATATTTGTCGTACCACCTGGGTTTACTCATTACACCATGTTTCTCGGTTATTTTTAAGCTATCGATATCTTCAGGCGAGAGGATTTCACTTGTGCTGGTAGAAATACTCCTGTCTCTTACATCTGTAAATATTTGAGGAACCTTCACGCTTGTGTCACTTTCACTAGTTAAATAAGTAAGCTCTCTTCTGTTATGATGCCACAGCCTAGAAACATCTGTTGTCGATAAATTAGTATAGAACAACCAGCGCCTCTTGTTGAGGAGACCCAACGAGTCAGTTGCATCTTTAAAAGTGAATAGCACACTATCTAAATATGTAGACTCACAACTGCCTGATGTCTTATCACCCCAGTGTGAATGATGAAATGTACCGAGGGTAAAATTGCATGAATAACCTATAGTGTCAACTTTACTAAATGGAATGTCAATATCGATTTTACAGCCCAAATCACTCTTATTTTGATATAAATAATGGGTGACATCGCTATCACCATCGCTTGAATCCACTCTATTACCAGGTATAAGATGAAGGCTTTCACATTCAATATTGATTTCCCTTACTGCAACATTTGTCCATCGTTGGTACACTAAGATTGCAATAATAAAAACACCAAAGTAGCAGAGTAACTCTAATATTGATATTATTGACAGCTCAGTTAATGGCTTTGGAGAAGGAAGCCAATTGAGTTTTTTGATTTTTGACCAAATACTTGCTTTCATTATTATAATTGCTTGATGGTTAGAGAAATCTTCTCACTTCAATCCGAATGTCATTGCCTCTCGTGGCGAATATTATGTCTCAATTGTTTGACAAGAAATTATTGAGGCGGGTGAGGCGGGTGTAGAGGGCGAACAGGCGGGCGACGATGTCGCCCTCGGTCATCGAGGACGGGAAGGCGTAGGCGGCAATGACGGCGCGGTCGTTGTCGCGGTGAGCCTTGAGCAGTTCGGGCGGCATGGTCACGGGGTCATACAGGTCGGCCAGCGACGAGTCGGGGTATAAGGCCCGCGCATCGAGGATGGCCTGCGCCGTCCGCTCGATCTTCGCCCGTTGATCCTCGGTCACCTCCGGCCACGGGAAATTATTGTAAACAATATCCTTACTATAACGATAATCACTCTTTAATCGCCCACAAACCACTCTCATCCAAGCCATGTGGACACTTGATTCCAATACTCCGAAATGATACAACGAAGCGTCAGGAATAATAAGTACCAGATTGCTTGCAAAAACATCTGATGACATAAATCCCATGGGCACGTAATTGCGCCTCTCAGATGAAACGCTTGGCACAATGATGTAGTTACCCTTGGGCATATTCTCGACATGGAATCGCGTGGGGCGGTCGGCCAGTTTTCTTGTGCCTTCGCTTTTGCTGGCAAGCCGTGCCTCTCTCACGGCTTCCACGCGCTTGAGACAATGAGGCATACTGCGCAACTCAGCGGGGCTGCAATCACCCAGCCACAGGCAATAACGGGGTCTCTGGTGGATAAACTCTACAGCGCCATACCATGGCCGGAAGTATTGCTCCGATTTAGGTTCCAACTGAATGAAGGCCTCCATTTCTTCCTTTTCAAACAGGTAATTACCTCCATCAATCGGTTTATTGCCGATTCCTATCTCGGGCACGTCACACATCGGCTTGTTGCGGCTACCGACGAATACATCTGGCCCATCAATCAAGTAGGCATTGATGTGGCTGGCATGGATAACCTCGCCGTTGTCAAAGATGATTTTGCCCTTCTTGTCTTTCTTGTCTTCATAACCGAAGCCGACGATGACGCAGTGGACGTGGGCTTTGATGGCGGCCTCGCTGTCCCAGCGGAAGGTGCGGTGGGCAAAATTGATGACTATACCTTGCTCCATGAGCGGTTGCCACAAGTTGGCCACCTGCTCACCCTGGCAGATGGAGTTGGTGGAGACAAGAGCCGCCTTGATGCTGGTTCCCTGCATCAACTCGGCAGCCTTCTTGTACCAGCCACAGACATAATCAAGGTTGCCGATATTCTTCCACTTGGCACCAAAGACGTTGATGAGGTCTTGTTTCTGCTCGGCAGCGGCCATTCTGGCACCGATAAACGGCGGGTTGCCCATGATGTAGTCGGGGAGGCGGACTTCAGCAGTTTGGGCTGTTTCTGCAAGCGGGTTGTCCTGGGTGCCGGCATCAGGGGCGAAGAGGCTGCGCCAGTCGATGCGCAGGGCGTTGGCCTCGACGATGTTTGGGTAATCCTTGAGCGGCAGGAAGTCGAAGTCGTGCGAGACGATGCGCTCCGTCTCGGCCAGCATCTGCGCCTCGCTGATCCACAGGGCCGTCGCGGCGACGGTGACGGCAAAGTCGTTGATCTCGATGCCGTGGAACTGGTAGATGCTCACCTTGACAGGATTGATGAAGTCGTCGCCACCAATAAACATCGAGTGCCCCTCATAGAGGGCGCGTATCACGCGGTTCTCGAGGTGGCGCAGCGACAGGTAGGTCTCGGTGAGGAAGTTGCCACTGCCGCAGGCCGGGTCAAGGAAGGTGAGCGACGCCAGGTGGTCCTGGAACTCGCGCAGGCGGCGTTGCCGCTGCTTGACGACGGGTTCGGCCAGGATGTCGTCGAGATCGGCCCGCAGGTCGTCGAGAAAGAGCGGGTCGATGACCTTGTGGATGTTCTCGACACTGGTGTAGTGCATGCCGCCGCTGCGGCGCGTCTCGGGATTGAGCGTGCTCTCGAACACCGCGCCGAAGATCGTGGGCGAAATCTCGCTCCAGTCAAAGTCGAGCGAGGCGTGGCGCAGCAGCAGGTCGCGTATCTCGTCGTTGATGCGCGGTATCTCGATGTCGCCCTCAAACAGGCCTCCGCTGGCCCAAGGGAAGGCCGCCAGATCGTCCTGCAGGTAGGGATCGCGCTGGTCGGGCGGCGTGTTGAGCACTTGGAACAGGCGCATCAGGGCGTTGCGCATGTCGATGGTGGCATAGCGCGCCAGGTAGTCGTGGAACATGTCATGCTTGCCAAAGATGCCCGCATCCTCGCTGTAGAGGCAGAAGACGAGCCTCACACACAGCACGTTGAGCGACCGCAGCGACTCGGCATTGGTCGGGTCCCTGTACTGCTTGAGCAGCGCATCATAGAGTTTGCCCACGATGGCACCGGCCTGCATCGACACCTGCATCTCGCGCTCCAGGTGGTCGGCCCCGGTCTCGACGAGGAAGCGCAGGCGGTAATATTCTTTACCCAGGTCGGCAAGCTGTATCTCAAAGGGTTCGCCGCTGGGGTGCTCCATGTCATAGACGAGAAACGTCGAGAAGTTGCACGTCACGATCCAGCGCGGCCGCTTGCTGTAGGGCAAGGCGGCACTGTAGCGCTGGGCCTGCTGGAAGGAGGTGAGCGACGTGCCGTCGCTCTGCTTGATGGGGGCCCGCAGGTCCTTGCCCAGCGACTTCTGCTCGATCATGGTGTGGGTGCGGTCGATATAGCCGTCGATAAACGACGTGTGGTCGAGCTGCACCTGGTCCTCAAAGGAGATCACCGTCGATGGCTCCTTCACGCCATAGACCTCGGTCAACAGTTCGGTCCAGAACAGCTGGCTCTCGCCCTTCTCGTACCCCTTGCCCGCCCAGCGCTGGGCAAAGCGTCCGGCGGCCAGGGCAATCTGTTTGTCGCTCTTGTTCATTGGGATGATGATTTGCAATGGGGCAAAGGTAGTGAGAATCTCCCACAGGTACAACTTTTTTAAAAACAACCGATTTTTTTTAAGAACAACTGAACATTCTGAATCATCTGATGGCATCCGCGACCTCTGGAGCTCACGCCAAGACGCTAAGCCGCGAAGTATTTTAAGTTTTATTGCTCGCAAGGGGCTCGCAATTATTTTTTGTCGTCTCAACGGCGACAACGATTGCGAGCCTCTTGCGAGCAACTATAATAAATCTTAGCGACTTCGCGGCTTTGCGTGAGGTCAAGTTGGAAGACAAGAAAGACAAGAACGACAATTATAAAATAATTTATTGATTATCAATATTTTGTCTTTCTTGTCTTTTTTGTCTTCTATTATAAAAACTTTCTATATAACACATTTCGTATTAAGCTGATTTTCTGAGCTTTTCGTTCATTCTATCCAAGGCCTTTTGAGCCCTTGCTATCTTCTTCTCAAGAAGTTG
>JAFTFA010000063.1 GCA_017449785.1 Muribaculaceae bacterium
ATGGATTAAGAAATCAAAAATATATCATATCCCTGTTCAATAACCCGTAATGGGTTGGCCTTTTACCAGGTCAACTCATCATCACCTATTTTTTGATATTTCAGGTAGTAATGATTAGTACTCAATTCATATATCTTGATAGAGGTCTTGCCATTGCTGTAGGTGTAATATTTGTCCTTGATGTCACGACCGGTCTGTGAGTATCCTCCATCATGGAGTTGGGTCTCAATGTCCGAGAACTGGTTTTCACCACCCAGATAAATGACTGTTGCTCTGAGGCCCTTGCTAGATTCGTCAAAACAATAATTATACTCAATGACACTGTTAGTCAAGGAGTAGGGGTTGGTTCCGGCAAAGTTGGCTAACCACTTTTGGGTGACTGTGCCGTCGGGTAGCGTGACATCGTTCTCATAGACATCTTGATAGGATAATTTGTAAGCGTTCATGTGCTTCTTGACGCTGTCGACACTGCAGCCCCAGGCTGTACACGGCTCTGGGAACACTTTGATGGCGTATGGGACATCTATGGTATCGATTTCTTCGTTCTCACAGGAGGTGAAGGTCATGATTGCCAGCGTGCAGATTATTGAGAAAAATAATATCTTTTTCATTTCTTTGGTTTTTTTCGTGTTGGTAATTATTGTGAATTTAGAATTTGGCTACCTTAAACATCAATGACAATGACAATTCAAGGGTATTCAGTTTTACAGGTAGCACATTTTTGGACAGTTCGCTGGTGCCCAGATAATAGCGTGCATGAATGCCCAGGTCCATGTTGGACAGGCTGTGGTTATAACCGAGACCTAATGCAATTCTCAAGTCGCCACCCTTTAGGTCACCTGTTGCATACTCAATCGCTTGGAGGCCAGGGTAAGGCTGATTCAATTGAAGACTCAATCTGCTGGGACTCTTGCTCATCAACATGGCGAAGTCGGGTCCCGCTTCAATAAATAAACCATTGGCGGTAGTCGTTCCGGCCAGAGGAAAGAATTGTAATAATACAGGGATGTCAAGATAACCAAGCTTCAGGTTGTCCTCGGCATTGGTCTTGACGTTGTTCAAGGTATATTTTACCTCAAAACCAGCAGCGAACATACCTGTACCTTCCTGAGAATTAGGGGTGCCGTGGCCGAAACGCACTCTGGCCGCTACACCGCCAGTGAATCCTACTCCAGTACCGTCGAACAAGTCATACTTTCTAGCTTGTCCAGAGGTCATGGTCATGTTTGCTCCGATGGTTGGACCCACAAAGACTGCATGGTTGTACTCTTTGTCGGTAAAACCAAAACCCGAGAATTGGGTCGTTTCGTTAACTTGGGCGAAGCCCGTTAGCCCGTAGAAAAGAACGAGCAGAAGAAATAGATTTTTTTTCATAGATGAATGATATTTGATGATTTGAATAGTTAATAACACTGTTATAGCCTCTTTCCCAGTCCTTTGTGCTTTTTGGGAGAATCATTGTCTGATTCTTTTTTAGACTTATCTTGTTTTTTGTCTTGTTTCTTGTCCTGTTTTTTATTATCGGTTTTACTGGATTTCGATTTTTTGTCCTCCGAATTCCGTGTCGTCTCTTGATTCGTCTTGGACTTGGTCGGCTCAACGGCTGGGCTGACGTGTACTTCTTTGGGCTTGAAGTTGTATGTGATTGTCGTTGAGTACAGCTTGAGGCCGTAAGAGGATATGGTGACAGTGAAGTTCTGGCTTTGTTGCGATGATGGCTTGTGATAGAAGGTATAAGTACCATTCTTGGTAACAGCGGTTTTGGTGCCTTTGTTTATTGTTATAGTCAATTCATCGTCATCCAATGGAGTGGATGATGATACACTGAATTCACATTGTACTGTCTCACCTGGAGTGTATCTGATTGATTGCTGGACTGGACGTACGGTGAAATTGTTGGTGCCGTCGGGATGATATTGCAAGATGCCACATTGGCCGTTCGGCATTTGCACGATTCCATATCCGTCAATAATGGGAGTAGCACTAGTAAACTGATATGACGTTATCGGTTTGTTGCCATCCATTACATAGCCATAGTTTGAACCATTGGTAAATGGCTTTACATTGGTGGCTTCATCGCCATGATATACATCAGTATATGGGGGAGTACTGCCTTCATTTGATAGACGATAAAGATAATCAGCCGAATTGTCTAAGGGCTGAATGGTCGCTTGTGCCGTTTTAGTTTTTGTATTGAAAAAGAAGTAGTTACCCTTATTATCCCAAACGAGTGCTACATCATGATACACATTGGTCGCATGGGTCAATGTGATTCCACCACGGGAAAGAACAATGGGAACCGTATTGCCGGCTTGATCAATCAGGAATGAGGTGTTCTTGTCCTTGAAAACTACTGCATAACCTTCACTGAACGGCATGCAGTGGTAGTACTTCTTGTTAGAGCCGATGACTTCATGACCAGTGACGTCAATATACACTTTACGCTTGTCTTTGTTTTCAACGGTAAGTAATCCTTCGGAATAGAATGATTGGCCCTTGATTGCGTAATACGTGTTAGGGAAGACGTTGCAGGTGCCATCTGTCGATAAGCACCCGATCACTCGTTGCGCTTTACCTTCATTGGCCAGAAGCAGAGCCCATTCTTTATAAAATGGAGTGACCTCGTCGCAGATCGGCTCTACAATCATAGACCTGTCGGGTTTCATGACGCCGAGTTTGCCGTTTTGGGTTTTGACAAGAAACAATTGGTTGCCGACGTGCTTGATGCTGCTGAAATCGGTTGGAGGCAGGCTCCAGTTCATCGATTGCGCATAGCAATCAATGGAAAATAGCGATATAACAACAAGCAGCGCCCCTAGTATTCTATTCACATTCATGAGATGTTATTCTTGACAAAAATCGATGAGGTTATTAGACTCTTCTTGAAAATCGCCATTGCCGTTTGCTATTGCATACTCTTTGGTCTTCTTGAACAATGATAGAGCCATTTTCTTATCATTATTTAGGCATAGATAATATTATCCTAATCGGTATGAAGATTTCTTGTTGATGTCATCTTTATCACGATTGGCCAGGTCGATAATGCGTGTGTAATAACCGATAGCTTTTTCATTATCTGAATTTGAGCTTGGAGTATATTGAGCCATTGTAGGATCGTTGTAGATGTGGTCATTACCTAATTTTATCCCTAAAATCTTCTTCCTGTCATAGGCCATTTCATCGTCCGACGCCATTCCGCCATAGGTGATTGCCAATTCGAATAGGGCAGGGACGTAGTCCTCTTCATCAGCCAGGTTCTCGAGCAGTTTGATTCCTGTTTTGACGCTGTCGGCTGTGCTAGCGTTGGCATACGCCATCGCGTCTTGGAACAATTCTTCAGGAGATTTCACCACCTTAACTGGTTCTTCTTCGATTTGAGCCTTGGCTTCAGCCTTCACGTTATCAGTATTATCTGTTTTTTCATCATTCGGGATCAGATTCCATGCCAGTAACGCAACTGTTATTAAAGCGCATGCAATACCGATCACTAGCTTCAGATTGACCCCTGTCTTTTTGCCGCTAATATATTTCTTCTGTATTGCCGCATCAAGCAACTGTTGGGCACTCGGTCTTCCAAACGGGTTTTTACTAAGGCAATCAGCAATCAAACGCTTGATGTCGTCAGAGATTTTCAATCCACTGAACGAGAGATTGATTTTACCGTCCCCTTGGGCAGATCCTCCCTCTTCGCCAAAAGGAACAGAACCGGTAATGATCTCATAGAGTGTGGCGCCGAAAGCCCAGATGTCACTCTCGGCAGACGGCATGTTGCCCTCAACAAACCTCTCAGGCGCCATATAGGCGTAGGTCCCGCTATATTCCTCATAGATGTCTTCTTCAGAATCTGTCGCGGATGGAGTGTTGTTTTTTCTGGTTGTACGCCTCAGTCGCTTGGCGCTGATGCCAAAGTCGGTGATCGCATAGTTACCATTGTCATCGATGAGGATGTTTGCAGGCTTGATGTCCTGGTGAATGATGGGTGGGGTGCACTTGTGGAGATAATCCAGGCCGCCGGCCACATCACGGATGTATTTCCAGATGTCGTCATCATTGACAAAGTTTCCAATCATCAACTCGGATGAACCTCGTTGGCAATAGGGGATTACCAGATAGGGGGTCTCTTCGAAGATGGAGAAATGAACTGGATGAATCAGGTTGGTGTGATTACAATTGAAAACGATGACAAACTCATCTCGGAAGCGACGTTCGCCTTCAATGTCAAGAGCATTCTTGGGCCGATAGATTTTAATGGCGACAAGAAGCCCTAAGTGGGCCAGACGATTGTCATCAAGGAACGGTGCTTCATCAAGCGCCTCCTTATCCTTGACGGTACTTGTGTCTAGAGCCAGCCAGACGTCGGCAGTGCCACCTTCAGTGTTCAGGGGGCGAATGAGTTTATAATGATTGTCAAAAAGTTGCCCTGTGTCGGCAAACTTATCAATATCAAACATGTTGCTGTTTATTTGAGTCTCAGTTTCTTCCCAACATTCAACTGGTTAAAAAGGTTCAGGCCATTGAGTTTGGAAAGATAAGCGATAGTGACGCCAAATTGTTGGGAGATGCTGTATAGCGTGTCACCTTCCTTCACGCGATAGTTGTCCTGTGAACCTTGAAATTTATTCTTCTTTTTGGCCAGAAAGATAATGTCTCCCTCTTGGACATCGCTTTCGTTGGCGATTTCATTGTATTCCAGTAGCTTCCGTTTTGATATGTTGTACTTTCGGGCGATGTTGGACAATGTCTCGCCTGGATACAGGATCGTGCAGTCAACACCATTGATCTCGACAACATATTTCTTGGTCAGATTGGCAACCTCAATTTCTTCTTCGGTCTCCACCTCGTCATCAATGACCAGATCCGTTCTTTTTACTAACACCTCGCGGGTGATGGTGCGGGTAATGATATTAGTTTTGCCTGGTCGCAGTTTTTTGCCTCCATTGATTTCATATAATCGATAACGGTCGATATAACCGATAAGAGCCTCGGCGTAGTGTGGAGCCGTTGCATAACCTGATTTTTTCAAGCCGTAGGCCCATCCTCGGTAATCATACACGCTCAAATCTCTAAACATCCAGCCATATCGGCCGGAATTCTCTTTCTTCAGGAATAATGAGTGGTCCTCATAGGATTCGGCCGCACTACGATAAACCCTGAATGAACTCTTGTAGGGGTCATCATCCCACGCCTTGTGAGTGTGTCCTTTCCATCTGGAACCGGCCTTGATGCCGAAGTGGTTGTTTGAACTCTTGGTCAATCCGCTGCGCCCGGCACCGGATTCAAGGATGCCCTGGGCCAGAGTGATTGGAGCCGGCATACCATGCCTGGCTTCTTGCTCAAGGGCAAGGTCTTTATATTTGTTGATGTAGGCCCACACGGCATCACTGGATTGTGCCATTGATGCAAATCCGACCATTCCTGCTAGTAGAAAAAGAAATAATGCTCTAGTACGCATAGGTCATGAATCAGATGATGATTTCTATTTTAGATAGTAATACGATTGTATCAATACAATCCCTCATATAACTCTATTTTACCATACTTGCCCAATCTCTCCTCGGCCTCTTCATCAATGATATCTCCCAGGCTTTTCCACTCACCATGGAATAGGCGGTTATAGCCCATTGTGCCGAAATCAGCGATGAACCATGCTCCTGCTGCTATTGCTCCGATTCCTGTTGCGGATGCTCCCAGCATGGCACCGTTGATGACATGTGACGGACGAATTTCTCCAGACAGGGCAATATCTGCACCCAGAAACACGCCACCGACTTTGGTAGCACCTTTTGATATAGCCCTGGCTTTGGATACCGTTGCCACCTGTTTCGCTCTCCAGGTTTTTGATGCGCCCCTATTCCATTTTGATTGCCAAACAAAACTTGTTCCACTGTTCTTTGTCTTGTGCCACACCTCATTCCACTGCAGGTATTTGGAAGGCAGAATGCTGGTTGTCGATGCAATTCCGGTAACAGCAATTGTCGTCTTCATGCCCGCCTCGACTATGTTGATTTCTTCAGGCATGGCTCTGAGAGGTTGCTCGCCAGATGCAGGCTGCACAGCAAATTGGTTAACGGATGCTCCGATGAAGAACAATGGTGTGCCGTCTTCGCTACGGCCCTGGATGTATTCATTGGTGCTTAAATTGCTCGGTTCAAATGGCAGAACAGAGGGCAGTAACGAACTGTCTGAATCGGCAAATAATACACTCGGATTGATTGTTGAGTTTCGCCCCAACTTTTCGTCGATTCTATACCACGTCAGGTCATCAACGATACCGGTATTGTTGATTTCAGCGAATGTCTGGAAATTTTTGACTGCCGTCAATGTTTGTTGGCCGAAGCGTCCATCTGGCTTCAGTTCTCCCCAGTTAAGATTATATCTCACTCTGATATCTTCCAGTGATCGCTGGAGATACTCGACGTCGGAATCATATTTCAGTTGTGGATCAATTGTGAGCGTTTTCATCTTCTTCAAGATTGATCAGCTTTATAATGACGGGCATTGAGATGCATGACTTGTTGTCTATCTTCTGCTGCATCTGTTTATCCAGTGCCATCGAGATGGCTCGGTCATAATTTTTCTTGTCCTTGAATTCAATATCAATATAGAGGCCGCGTTGAAGATAATCGTTCCCGCCGATTCCTTCGATAGCCATCTTGATAAAGATGCGGTTGAATTCATCTTTACCGAACTCCGAGATAATCTCTTTCCTCAAGAATGCATCGATGTCCATTCTCGTGAACAGCCTGTCATTGGTCAAGGAGTAGTAACGTAGCAATTCATATCGCTCATCTGCCGAAGCCTTGTCACAGCCGCCCATGGCCGAAACGATAATATCTACTTTTTGTTCGATAGAGGGCAATTTCTTGACTTCCATTATTTCGCCGGCTCTTGGAGCATTGCCGGCCCTTCCCTGTGTCGTCAAGAAAGTGACTTTTACTGTGGACGACTCCTGCTCGTTGTTCATGTTCTTCATGACATAGGAGCCGCTGTCAAATTTATATTTGGAATTGCCGCGGTCACCGACGCTTTTGCCGATCTGATTGATGGTCTGCCTCAATTGCTTCAATGATTCGCCATCCTTGATGCCATTGTATTCAATGAATGCGTAATAGTCGTCAATAAACCTGTTATACAGGTTGCGCACCTCTCGATAAAGGTCTCCATTGTGATAGCAAGATGCGTCAAAATCCCTGATGATGATATCCTGCTGGGTGGAGTTGAAGCCTTGGTGAATCGATGCTGAACTAGTCTCAACCACGTTCAGGAAGAAGGAGTCTTCTTGTTTTTGCAGTTTGGCTATTGGGGACGCCTGCGTGAGTGTTAAGGTATTGACATCGACGTTGACCACGGGAATTGAGTTTATCGTTAACTGGCAATCGTCGGGCACAGTATAACCTTCAGGAAAATCAATTCGCAGCCATAATGTGTTGGGCTCAAATAAATTGAGATATGTGTCCTCCAGTTGCAGCCTGAAGGAGCTGGGGAATGTACGGGGCTTGAACAAATCTCGGTCAGAGGTCTCGTCGGTGATATATATAAGGGTCGCATCCTCCATGTTGAGAAGACGATCTTTCCACGACTCGATAAATGAGAAAAACTGGCCAGAACTCTGCTGGGCATCAAATGGCTCGACCATCTCGACTTTCTCCATCTCGGACATGGTGACAAAGTCAAGCTCTGTATGATTGTCCCCGACGTGGATTTGCTTTGGGCTGATGCCCTTTGTACCCTTGATGAGAATCGATAACCCTTTCAATGACTGAACCTCCACACTAGAAACAATTCCTAGCCACATCTGGTTGGGTTGATGCATCTTGATCCCATCATACTTGTTCCCGCCAAATGACAATCGTCGTTGAGTTAAGAGAAAGAGTTCCGAATACGGTAAAGCGTTGATAGAGAAAATGGGAATGTAGTTGAGTGGATGTTTATTGCCCTTGGTCTTATAAGAGAAAGTGGTCTCGGAACCAATATTGATGATCTCGCTGTCCTTTTTTGATTTAAAGGATGGAGACAGTATCGCGATTGAAGGAACTGCGTTTACTTTATCATAGGGGATGAAATCAGAGCAGTATCGCTCGACAAGTCGTTGGCCCATGTTGTCCACCTGATCTTGAATCTTCTGGACCTCATTGAGCATTGCGACAAGCAGCATCTTGGCAACGGGATCCATCTCATTCAGATCGATGTCTTCAATGGACAGTTGCTTGAGCTGGTTGATTGATTCCTTGACTCTATTTTCCAAATCGATATCCATATCAAAAAAATTTAGAACCGATACCGCTTAGCCGTCGGCTCAACAAGAAACACGACGTCCTTGCGATAGTCTCGGTTGGTGCCCAATCCGTCACTGATGATTCCCTCAACGGTAACACGCAATGAGTATTTGGAACGTACTTTTCGACGAAACTGCAATTCTGTGTCAGCCGAGTCCAGTGTAATGGAGATATTAACGTTTTTTAATTGTGGATGATATGTCTGAAGGCTCTGTCGGATGCTTTCCTCACATTGCTTCTTGGTGACTTCGTTATAACTGCTCATTCCACCAGAATGGTCATTGTTGAACTCAATGTAGTGAATATTTGAGTACTCGTGATTCCAGTATTCAAAGCCAAAATCAGGATCGGCGATGAAACTGCCTCGGGGAGTGAAGACGATGAGTTCAATCAAGTTGTCAAGCATTCTCACACGATCGTCAATATCGCGTTCTAGCATGACGCTTGAATCCCTTTCAATAAAAGAAAGTGGTGTGCTGACAAAGTTCATCATTAAATCTCAATACCCGTCCACCGGGCGATGTCCTTTTGGAGCGTTATTTGGTAGGTGTTTGTCTTGCTGCTGACGCCATTGATGACGGACTTGAGCTTGATCGTGAACACCTTGTCGGGCTCCTTGGTCCTGGCGCTTGAGAAACCATTCTCGAGCTGAATGGATCCGCCTTTCTTGGAGTGTTCGTTGGGTTCGCTTCCGTCGATAGTATAATATACTGTTGAGCCAGGAGCATTGTTTGTGATAGGCACTCTGACCGTGGTGGTGCTGCACTTCTTGACAAGTTGGGTGTCATCTATGGTCGGAGCGCTGGGAATCCCCGGCAGGGGTGGCTGTTGCACTGGAGCGACGTTGATCTTGTCAATTTTTTCACATATTTCATAGCACAAACCCAATCCCTCGTTGATGACCATGAAGGCATCTTTATAGTTGTAAGGTTTGCGTGCATAACTCCTGAACATATCGGCATCTTCGAGTTCAAGATAATCATCCAGTTCACATGCACAAACAAATGCACTGACAAACTTTTGGACATTTGATAACAGCATCATCGGCGTCATCAAGTCTACCTCCTTATCGACGGTAATCAACAACTGTTGTACTATCGGCCACAGAATTTGAATAGCCTTTTGGGCATCGGAGTGGAGCAGTCCCTGGATCTTCATGTCTATTTCGGTCAGTTTTGACTTGAAGTTTGACCAGAGTTCCATATATTTGGGATGGGCCGAGATGAAGAGGCAAGGGGGAACAAAATTCATCTCATCAAGGCTCCACCCGCCAAAATCGCTGTCAATGATTCTTGCTATCGGTAAAGCATTGCCTGCTATCGGACTGTCGGCAGAAACCAGATCAAATGAATATACCGGCTCTTCAAATCCGTCACTCGTTTCTGCCCATTGATCAGGCGAAATGTTGATTGTGAGGATGAGTTCAGATGAAAATACATCTGTTGGTATTTGAATGCGAGTGTCCAGCGAATTGGTGTACCTGGTATCATATCCAATCTCAATGAATTGTCCGTCTCGTGTAATAGCTTTGCATCTCAGGGAAAGAACATCTACTAATCCATTAGATACATCCACCGATAAATCAAAGCCTGAAGCCGACGGGAATAATCCAAAGCGTCCGGCAGCAGCCAGCGCAAAGGCATTATTGATACAATCCATGGAACTCTGGTCTGAATCCCGGAGAAGACGATCAGAGAGCCTCATCCCTTTCTTCCAGCAAATTCTCTTTGGCATAATTAGTTATATGTTTGTATTGTAATTCAAATAGTTATATACAATATCGTCATTTAATCTCAACGGCGTTGCATCGCACCATATATTAAAAGACAATATCTCATCAAGCGACATGAAATAATCCTGAATGAAATGCCTCAACTCTTCAATTTCGTCTAAATAGGAAAGGAAATTGGCATTACATTCGTCATCGCTCCAATAATGGATGTCGTAGGTAGTAACCTTCTGACCAAATGTGTTGCCCACATAGCATGAACCAAGGTTTGCCCCAAGCGTGTAGTCATATCTTGGATCATCATCGGTGAACTCTTGTTCGTCATGGTGAAGAGTGACGCTCAGGTTGTCTTCCCTTAGAATCTTGCGCAGCATGAAGGTTATCAGAGTCTTATTTCCCCTGATGTGCTTGCAGGATGGTATAAAGGGCAACACTTGCCTGATGAACCTGTTTTCCTGTTGCGAGGGTGATAAAGTATCTGCAATGAGGTCTATAATCACCTTGTCATTCTCATAGTATTGCAACAGTCGTTCTCTGACAGATATGCGTAGTTGCAGCAGCAAGGTGTCGATGGGAGCAAACAATCGATATGCGCTTTCCTTCTCTTTTTCCTGCATCTCATATTCCTGGGCAAAGCGCTCTTTTTCTTCCAGTGGTGGGAGCTCATTGTAACGGTCAATTGGGTGGAACATAAATTCAGGAAGAGCATTGTAGAGACTGTCGCGTCCGATGTTGATGACCATTGAGTTCTCGTCTGCTTCCTCAATATCAATAATGTCTGAGTAGGCATTGCGTTTGTGCAATCCCTTGAATCTTACTTTACAGGTGCCCTTGGGGAAATACGAGTAAAGAAGCTCTACATTAATGTCATTTGGCAGGTTTGCAGGAATCTTTATCACATGAATTTTGCTGCATCATCACTCAATTCGACAAAGAACAGCCCCTTGTCGGTTGAAACTTGAATCACGTCAAACGCGGGTATACCTATTTGTTGCAATGTCAAGTCTTTATAGGGGAAGTCCTTATCAATATTCTCAAAAAAAGACTTGTGGAAGAGAGTTCGGTAGCTCAATTTCTTCAACTCGGCGTGTTCGTCGATGTATCGGTCAAGTTGAGATTCTGGTAACATGACCTGAAATTCCTTCTCTGGATTGTCCGAGATGATCTTGTCAATAAACTTGTTATTGCGCATGTTGATCTCCAGGGCTTTCACATTCAGGAGCTTTTTCAGCCTCGATAGTGCCTGCTTGACGGTGATCGAAGAGGACAGTCCCTCGCCCTTAACGACATTGTCCCATCGCTCATGGGCTGGGCAGTTCTTCTTCCATGATGCGAAGCGATAGATATTAGTGGTGTTGGTCATCCCTTCATATCGCAACATCTTGCCCTGAAGTGTCTTGAACTGGCTATTGTCGCTCTCGGGATCAAGATGGATAACCTTCATGGCTTCCTGTACTTGAATTGCCCCGATTATCGATGCGCTGATGGGTGTCGTCGCAATACGTCCAGCCGAGGACTGTGTTCTCACTACATCGGCGCAGCCAGTTCTCAGCATGATGATATTAAACTCTTCTCTAGAAAGGCCACACTCATAGCAACTGATGCCAGGGGTGTAAACTTTCACAACGCCTGTCAAGTTCTCGATGCTACCGTCAATCCAGGTCTTACCGGCACGCATGCACAATCTGTTTAAAAGGTATCGTGCTAAACGGCTATCCAGACACCCAATGACGACGTCGACCATCTGATAAAGACCAAAACCGACTTCCGAGAACAGGTTGCCAACGATGGGCGTGACCTTGATCTGTGGGTTGATCTCCATAGCGCGACGAGCTACCACTTCGGCTTTAAAAGAGTGGGCTAGGGCGTCTTCTTCCCTGAATAGGACAGACCTAGTCAGATTTGACAGCTCAATTCTGTCAAAATCAACGACGTAGATGTGGCCGATGCCAAAGAGTGCTAAATTCTTGACAACCTCATTGCCGAGGGCACCAGCACCGGTAACCAGCACACGGGCGTTCTTGACTCTGTCTTTCTTGAACCACGAGAGCAGAGTAAAGACTCCTTCTCCCCATTCATATTCGGTTTTATCGCTCTTCATGGATCAGCCGTTATTAGTCGTTCTCAACATATTGGAAGATCGTGTCACCGATCTTGAAAGTATCGCCATTTGAAAGAACCGACGGTTTGCCTACCGGCAATTCAGCTCGGGTGTTGAAGATGACGCCAGTTGCCAGAGGTTTGATCATCGGCAGATTGCGGTTGTGGTCAATGAAGAGTTGGGCATGCTCTTTTGCCACCTTGTTGCTCTTCTCCCAGTTCATCTGGATTTCACATTCGCCAGTCATGCCTATAGAAACCTTATTGCCACCGCCGGTCGCATTCATCCATTTGTGGATAGGTATACGTTGTCCGGCCTTCACTCCATTCTGGATGACAAGGAAATACTTCTCGGCCAGCATCCTGACGGTTACAAGTGATGCTCCTAAACCGCCACCGTAAATGATGAAGTCAAGCAACATATTCATCCATCCCCATTTTGTGCTTGTCATGCTTGAGAAATAGAGAACGAGGAATCCGATGATGGCCGAACAGATGCCACCAATCATCGCACTCTTAACAGGTACCGATGACTTGATCGTGAGACTCAATGAAACACAGATGGAGAATAGCATGTAGGCGGGCAGTGAACAATACCACGGCAGGTAGGTCGTCTTCACGACAGGCAGCAGTGCACACAGGATGCATGCGCCGATAGCAAATGCTGCCATGCCAATGATGCCTGATAACAAGGATAGGCCTAGAATCTTCAGGTAAATTTTCCAGTCTTTCTTGCGGTATTCATCGTTATAACGGAACACCAGTGACAAGAAGAATCCTAGCAGCAGACCGATCAACAGGAATGCCGAAACCTTGGTGACACAATCGTTGAATAGATTGACTGTCTGACCATCATTGTTATAGAATGTCTTGACAATAACGTTGGCTAGAGCGTTAAATCCGCCTCGCCCCAAAAGTTCAAAGACAATCCAACTGATTAAACCGGCAATGATACCGACAATCGTTTGATGACAATCACGGAAAGAGGCCTTGGTGAACAGATTGTCCCACTCGACATGCTCTTGGATGCCGGTATTGCAATTCTGGCCGTATTCCGAGCATCGGTATCCATTCTGCCTCCAGCAGAGGATGTGCATGTAATGCTTGCACTTGGCTACGATTCGATCGCCAGGTTGGAGATCCCTCTTGCAGTAGTGGCAGATGCGCCGTTGCACTCCAGGTTCAGGTTCATATTTCTTGTAGTATTTTGTGGCAAAAGCCTTGGACTTGAAGATAGGAATCAAGATTTTGACAACAAAGAAGAAGAAGGCTACCGTCAGCAGTGTGGTCAATAGGGCAATGAGATACTTCATGACAGTATCTGTTGCCGTCTCGATTTGGACTGGCCACGGATTTTCCTCTGTACCAATCGTGAAAGTTTTATTACCAAGGTCCTCTCCCTGCCATTCGGCTGTGTACTCAACTTCACCGCTGTAACTCTTGTCGAATGCCTTATAGATGAATGCGTAATCATACATAGCCTCATTTACTGCCTCCTCAAATCCGGCAAGCACGCTGCTCATGTCATCTGATGGCCTAAACATTCCCTGTCTGCCTTGAATAATATTATAGGAAGTGTCTCGTGGGGTCGAGACGCCTTCAAGCGTGAGCTTAACATTCTCGTCAACACCATTGCCGGTATAATATAGTGCAAATACCTTAGGCACGTCATGGCTCATGTTCGATTGATAATCAGTGACCCTCAGATAGTCTAGCTCTTCAATCTCGGCACGCTTGCTCCCCTCGGTGAAAATGAAAAGGATGTTCTTGTCCTTATTGTCTCGAGCACGCTTCTGGATGTCAGCATTCTTTCGGTACCCATTTTCATATTGAATGGCGTTTTCATATTCACCGGTGGATGAACTGAATTCGACCAATTTGGCATAGAGGGCTCCATAGAAAAATTTACTGGAGCAACCGCTCAAGAATTTTGACTTGAAATTTTCAAAATTCTCGCTGGTCACAAGCTCGGAACTGCTCACTTGATCGCCGAAGAAGGAGATGTATACGCAACTGTCAGGCGCACTCTTGACTAGCTGGCCAACGATGTCATAGATCTGCCTCTTGCCATCTTCGGGAATATTAAGGTCAATCAGCACCGAGAACGTGTAATCACTGGGAATTCGTTTGCCGGTGTTGACGGGTTGAATGATACGGTTATTTCTTGGGATTATCTCCCCATTTTCCTTAATGGCCAGATACTCTTCCAGTGATTTCTGGTTAATGTCGGTAATGCGCTTACCATTGCTGTCATGAATCCTGAAAAACAGAGTAATGCTGTCTTTGCCTGGTTCATAGGAATACTGTTTGTCACAGAACTGGATCTGCTTCACGTCCTGTGCATGAATCTGCAATGTTGATGCAAGTAATACACACAGACAGAATGCTGCCCGCATGGTGGTGATTATCTTTTTCTTCTTGTCCATATCTTCAATTCTTCAAATTTTTGTTCGCTATAGTAATTCTCATCGGTGCACAGGGCCTTGTCCTGGACGGGTATGGTGGTCAGCATACCGTCAGCAGCAGAATAGACAAGTACAAACTTGATTTTGTCCAAGTAGTTGGCTAAGGTTTTTCTCACTGTTG
>JAFTFA010000064.1 GCA_017449785.1 Muribaculaceae bacterium
GTGACGTTGGTGTTGGTGGCCGTGAGATTGGCTTCCTCAATGGTATGTATCAGAAGCTCGCTCGTCAGTATCACACTGGTGTCCTCACTGGTAAGGGCATGACTTGGGGTGGTTCTATCCTCCGTCCCGAGGCAACCGGTTTCGGTGCTCTCTACTTCACCCAGCACGTGCTCCACACCGCTGGCAAGGACATCAAGGACAAGAAGATCGCTCTCTCTGGCTTCGGTAACGTAGCTTGGGGTGCTGCTACCAAGGCTGTCGAGCTCGGCGCTAAGGTTGTTGCCATCTCTGGCCCCGACGGCGTTTGCGAGATTCCCGAGGGCATCACCAAGGAGATGATCGACTACATGCTTGACATGCGTGCCTCCAACCGCAACAAGGTTGAGGACATGGCTACCAAGTTCCCCGGCCAGACCAAGTTCACCGCCGGCAAGAAGGCTTGGAGCATTCCTTGCGACATCGCTCTGCCCTGCGCATTCCAGAATGAGCTGAGCGAGGACGATGCTAAGGAGCTGAAGGCTAACGGCTGCTGGTGCTGCTGCGAGGTTTCCAACATGGGTTGCCAGCCGGGCGCTATCCACTTCTTCCAGAAGAACGGCGTCCTGTTTGCCCCCGGTAAGGCTGTCAACGCTGGTGGTGTAGCTACCTCTGGTCTCGAGATGACCCAGAACGCTGCTCACCTCAGCTGGTCGGCTAAGGAAGTTGACGAGAAGCTCCACTGGATCATGGAGAACATCCACGAGCAGTGCGTGAAGTTCGGTACTCAGGCCGACGGCACCATCGACTACGTCAAGGGTGCTAACATCGCTGGCTTCATGAAGGTGGCTCAGGCTATGCTCGAGCAGGGTGTTATCTAATCTTCACGTTAAGATTGCTTAACTAACCGATTTTTTCATCATCAGGCAGGTTGTCGCTTTGACGCCTGCCTGTTTTTGTTTCTGGTGGCGGCAGCCCTGCCGCGACTGTGGCCCTGGATGCCCTCATTTGGGCACATTTAAATTAAATTACCGCTTTTCACGCTTGATTTTTTGAAACTTTGTGTATCTTTGCATCTTGGAATAATAACATTGTTTATGAACGAAAACGAAAAACTGATTCAAACTATCATCGAGGCTATCCAGGAAAAGAAAGGACGCGACATTGTCCATGTTGATTTGACAGGTATTGAGACTGCGGCCGCCCAGGGCTTTGTCATTGCCACGGGTTCAACGCCCATGCAGGTGGCTGCCGTGGCCGACAGCGTCCGCGAGTATGTCGAGAAGCATGCCGGTCAGCGGCCTTTCAACTACGACGGCTATCAAAACGCTCAGTGGGTCATCATCGACTACGGCAACATCTTTGTCCACGTCTTTGTGCCCGATTTCCGCGAGCGCTACAATCTGGAGCAGCTCTGGGCCGACGCCCAGATCAACGCTATCCTCAATCTGGATTGATTCATTGGACTTATTTCTTTCTATAGCGAAACTGTATATTTTTAAGAATGGCTGAAAACAATAATAACCGCAAGGCTCCCAAGTTCAACCTCTTCTGGATGTACATCATCATCGGCATCTTCTTGTTGTCGATGTTATGGATGAACCAGGACGGAGGGTCGGCCCAGGAGGTGAATTGGACCCAGTTTGAGAGCATTGTGGCCCAGGGACGCGCCAAGTCCATCACCGTCTATCGGGGCAAGAACCGCGCCGAGGCTGTCCTGACCGACACGCTCACGCGTGACGAGGTCAAGAACTTGCCGCAGCGTGAGACCAGCCCCTTCGGGACGGTTGGCAACACGGCGGTGAGCAACAAGATTGCAGCCCAAATTCCGAGTCCTGACAAGTTTGAGGACAATGTCAAGGCATGGCGTGAACAGGGCGTCTTCAAGGGTGATGTGGAGTATGTCGAGGGAGGAAACGACCTCACGATGATATTGTACACCTTCGGGCCCATTATTCTGTTGGTGGCCCTGTGGTTCTTCTTGCTGCGCCGCATGGGTGGCGCCGGTGGGGCAGGGGGCGGCATCTTCAATGTCGGCAAGTCCAAGGCGCGCCTCTTTGACAAGGACAATGCCAACAAGGTGACCTTCCAGGACGTTGCCGGACTCGCCGAGGCCAAGGTGGAGATTGCCGAGATCGTGGACTTCCTCAAGAATCCCAAGCACTATACCGAACTCGGAGGCAAGATTCCCAAGGGCGCATTGCTCGTCGGCCCTCCGGGTACGGGCAAGACCCTGCTGGCAAAGGCTGTCGCCGGCGAAGCCGACGTGCCCTTCTTCTCGATGTCGGGATCCGACTTTGTCGAGATGTTCGTCGGCGTCGGTGCATCGCGCGTGCGCGACCTCTTCCGCCAGGCCAAGGAGAAGGCTCCATGCATCGTCTTCATCGATGAGATCGATGCCGTCGGGCGCGCCCGTGGCAACAAGGCCAGCATGGGGAGCAACGATGAGCGTGAGAGCAACCTCAACCAGTTGCTCACCGAGATGGACGGCTTCGGCTCCAACAGTGGCGTGATCATCCTTGCCGCTACCAACCGTGCCGACATCCTCGACAAGGCCCTGCTGCGTGCCGGACGCTTCGACCGTCAGATTTATGTCGAGCTGCCCGAGCTCAGCGACCGCAAGGAGATTTTCCAGGTTCACCTGCGCAAAGTCAAGACCGACGGATCGGTGGACCTTGACCTGTTGTCCAGGCAGACCCCGGGCTTCTCGGGTGCTGATATCGCCAACGTCTGCAACGAGGCTGCCCTCATTGCCGCACGTCACAAGAAGCAGGCCGTCCAGCGTCAGGACTTCATGGATGCCATCGACCGCATCGTCGGTGGACTCGAGAAGCGCTCCAAGGTCATCACCGATGAGGAGCGCCGCTCCATCGCCGTTCATGAGGCGGGCCATGCCACCGTCAGCTGGCACCTGCGTTACGGCGACCCGCTCATCAAGGTCACCATCGTCCCCAGAGGCAAGGCCCTCGGCGCCGCGTGGTATATGCCCGAGGAGCGCCAGATTGAGCCCAAGCAGGCCCTGCTTGACAAGATCTGCTCGCTCATGGCCGGTCGTGTGGCCGAGGATATGTTCCTCGGGTTCATCGACACCGGTGCGCTCAACGACCTCGAGCGTGCTACCAAGATTGCCTATGCCATGGTCACCTATTATGGTATGAGCGACAAGATGCCCAACATTTCCTATTATGATACGTCGGGTGAATCCTACGGCTTCACCAAGCCCTATAGCGAGGACCGCGCCCAGACCATCGACCATGAAGTGCAGGCCATCATCGACAGTCAGTATGAGCGCGCGCGCCAGATTCTCACCCAGTATGAGCGTGGCCATCACGAGCTGGCTGACCTGCTGCAGCAGCGCGAGGTCATCTATACCGAGGATGCCGAGCGCATCTTCGGCCCGCGCCAGTGGCAGTCCCGCACCGAGGCGATTCTCAACGACAACAACTCTGCAACGGTCCAGAATGCCGACGGCAATAATGGTGAGGGCGGCAATGTCGGCGTCACCCCTCCGCCTTTCAGCCAGGACGACAAGCAACAATAAATATAGTTAAGTAGTCATTACTACTATTATGCCTATTATAGATTTTAACGAGACACAGAAGGCCGCCGTCGTCAGCCTGCTCATCGAGATGATCAATGCCGATCACGTCGTTGATCCCGCCGAGTGTGCCGTGTTTGATACGATATGTGTCGAGTATGCCATCTGTGACGACACCTTCAGTCTGGGACGTTCGCTCGACGGTCTCGTCGCCGTTGACATCATGAAGCGGATGAGCGATGTCCAGAAAATTGCCGTCGCACAGCTCTTGACCCGGGTGATTGATGCCGATGCCAAGGACGACGACAAGGAAATCCAGCTCTTCAACTATATCTGTAAGGCGACCGGCGTCGACATCCTCGTCGATGCTAAGCAAGGTAAGAAAAAATAGAGCCACGACAAGGGTGCTTCAAGTTCTAAAAAATGCCTCAATTGAGGCATTTTTTGTTTTTAGTGCATTTTTGCGGAATTTTTTTCAAAATTTTTTCAGGTGATTTAACCGTTTGTTATTCATGTTGATAACTCCAAAAAATACGCAAATTCGACCTGCCTGTTAATAACTTTGGATGAAAAAAGTCTCAAAAAAATTTGGCCAGTATCAAAAATGGCTATACCTTTGCACCGCTTTTCGCCTCAAACGGGGCGTGAAAGTAACTCAAAACAGAGTTCTTTGACATGTTTGCAACGATGTATTGACGTAGTACAAGAGAACAGGGACAGATAATGTTCCCGTTAATTCTGAAAACATAGTACAACACAATAGAGCAGGAATCATCAAGGGCTAAGTCAAGACACTTCGGTTAGACGTTGCGTTTTCATTATATTCTTTTGTAAAGAAGAAAAAACGATAATACAACAACGAAGAGTTTGATCCTGGCTCA
>JAFTFA010000065.1 GCA_017449785.1 Muribaculaceae bacterium
CCCAGGTGGGCGTTGCCGGCTCCACCAAGATCGGTAATTATAACATGGTCGGCGGCCAAGTGGGATTTGCCGGACACATCACCGTGGGTGACAAGAACGGCATCGGTGCCCAGACGGGCGTGGACAACAGCATCGGCAGCGGCGGCAAGTGGCTTGGAGCTCCCGTACAGCCCGCTATGGAATTTGCCCGCCAAGTGGTTTACTTGAAGCGACTGGGCGAAATGTACAGTGACATCAAGGATCTGAAAAAGAAAATCAACCAGTGAGACTCTGAGAAAAGAGACCCACAAGCAATCAAAGATAATGAAACAGACGACATTGAAGAACGCCTTCACCGTGACAGGTAAGGGCCTTCACACAGGACAGACAAGCACGGCAACGTTCAAACCCGCTGACGTGAACACGGGCTATGTGTTCAAGCGCATGGACCTGGAGGGACAACCCACCATCCAAGCACTTGCCGAGCACGTCATCGAGACGACCCGCGGCACCGTCATTGCCAGCAAGAGCAACAAGGAAGCCCGCGTGAGCACCATCGAGCATGCCATGGCTGCCCTATATGCGGCTGGTATCGACAACTGTCTCATCGAGGTCAACTGCGGCGAGGTGCCCATCCTCGACGGCAGTTCCATCCAGTGGTGTGAGGAAATCGAGAAAGCCGGCATCATCGAGCAAGAAGCCGAGAAGGAATACTATGTCGTGAAACAACGCATCAAGGTCGTGGACAAGGAGACCGGCTCGTCACTGATCGTCCTGCCCGACGATGACCTGTCGATCGACTGCATGATCGAGTTTGATTCTCCCGTGCTGGGCAACCAGTTTGCCTCGCTGACCGACATTCGCCAGTTCAAGGACCAGATTGCCTCCAGCCGCACGTTTGTGTTCGTGCGCGAGGTGCTGCCTCTCATCCAGCTGGGATTGATCAAGGGCGGCGACCTGGACAACGCCATCGTCATCTATGACCAGGCGATGAAACAAGAAGATCTAGACCACATGGCCGACGTGATGAACGTGCCCCGCAAGCCCGCCAGCGAGCTGGGTTACCTGAACAACAAGCCACTGGCCTTCAAGAATGAGCCTGCACGACACAAACTGCTCGACGTGCTGGGTGACCTGGCCTTGATTGGCCGCCCGTTGAAGGGCCGCATTGTCGCCACCCGTCCCGGCCACACGATCAATACCCAGTTGTCCAAGAAGATACGCCAGGAACTGCGCTACCAGAACGTCCAGGCTCCCATCTATGACCCCAACAAGGAGCCACTCTATGACATCAACCAGATACGCCAGATGTTGCCCCACCGTTATCCCATGCTGCTGGTGGACAAGATCATCGAGAAAGGCAAGAAACATGTGGTCGGCATCAAGAACGTGACCGCCAACGAGCCTTTCTTCCAGGGACATTTTCCCCACGAGCCGATCATGCCTGGCGTCCTGCAAGTTGAAGCGATGGCTCAAGTGGGCGGCATCCTCGTGCTGAGCAGCGTCAGTGACCCGGAGAAATATTCCACCTACTTCCTCAAGATCGACAACGTGAAGTTCCGCCACAAGGTGGTACCCGGTGATACGCTCATCTTCCACCTGTCGTTGATGACTCCCATACGCCGCGGCACAGCCATCATGAAGGGGTATGCCTTTGTCGGCGAGAGAATTGTCACCGAGGCCGAATTCATGGCGCAGATTGTCAAGAATCCCGATTAGACGCTATCACCAGCGCCAACATCAACCAGAAAGTTAATACAAATATAAAGAAACTATAAACTCAATATGGACATCCATCAGTTTGCCGTCGTCCACCCTGACGCTAAAATTGGGGAAAACGTGAAAATCGGTCCCTTCGTGACCATTGACGCCAATGTAGAGATCGGTGACGGCACAATCATCGACAGCGGAGCCGTTGTGCGCAGTGGTGCGCGCATCGGCAAGAACTGCCACATCCACTCCAACGCCGTGGTGAGTGACATTCCCCAGGACCTGAAATTCCAGGGCGAGGACACCGTTGCCATCATCGGCGACAACACTGTCATCCGCGAGTTCGTCACCATCCATCGCGGAACAGCCTCCAAGGGCAAAACCGTTGTGGGCAACAACTGCCTGATCATGGCCTACTGCCACGTGGCTCATGACTGCGTCGTGGGCGACCACGTCATCATGTCCAATGCTGCCCAACTGGCCGGCGAGGTCGTAGCCGGTGACTGGGCCATCATCGGTGGCGGTGCGCTCGTGCACCAGTTCACCCTGATCGGTTGCCACGTGATGATCCAGGGAGGCGCGCTAGTCAACAAGGACATCCCGCCCTATTGCATGGCGGCACGCTACCCTATCGCCTACGAGGGCGTGAACAAGGTGGGCCTGCATCGTCGTGGTTACACCAGCGAGCAGATCGACGCCATTGCCGACGTGTATCGCACCATCTATGACTCGGGCCATAACGTGACCCAATCGCTGGAAGAGGCAGCCAAATTGCCAGCCAGCCCCGAACGCGACATCATCATCGACTTTGTCCGCGCTAGCAAGCGCGGCATCGTCCGCAAGCCTTAAAGCGAGGGTTAAAGACAAGAAGAGAACAAGCCCTGTGTTTGAACCATCAAGCGTCAAACACAGGGCTTGCCTTCTTTCTCAATATCTTGGTTGCGAATCGTCTATTGGGCCGACTCTATGGCCTGCAACTTGTCTGCCTCGCCAAGTTTGTAATAGATGTCGCGCAGGGCATTGATCAGATCGGGATTCTTCGGGTTGATGGCATAAGATTTCTCAAGATAGGGCAACGCCTCGCGATAGATGGGATTGACCAGATTGGCCAGGCGCTTGCCGTATAACGAGCTCTTCTGGCGGGTTTCCATCGCCTTGTTGTAGAAATAGCGTCCCACATTGAACAATCCGCTGGCATTGCTGTCGTTGAGTTCAATGCAGCGCTGGTAATACGGGAAGGCCTCGTAGATGTCATCTCGGCTCTCGATGATGAGTCCCTTGAGGTTGAACAGTTCGTCATCATTGGGGTTGGCCGCCACTGCCTCGTCAATCAGGTCGTTGGCCCCCGAGTAATCTTCACGGGAAATGAAGTCGTTGATCAAGATGCGGATGTATTGCGGGTCACTGGTACCGAACTTGAGATAGGCTTCCCAGGCAAGTTTCACGACCTCGGCATCGTTGCCCAGATCGCTCAGGCACACCAGCGCATAGTCATAGGCTTCCTTGTGGTTATATCCCGAGTGGCGGGCGACACTGAAGAGGCGCACGGCATCAATCGTGTCGGTCTTCTGCCATGCGGCTATACCCTGGTAATAGCGCACCTCGGCTACGACGCTGTCGGGTTTGATCCAGCGAGGGTCGTCGGTTCGGGCCGCCATTTTGCAGTAGTAGTCCCAAGCCTTGTAAGCACCATCCCAGTCCTTGATGTTATAGAGTTCACTGCCGGCGATGCGGTAGTTGTCGTGGTGCTCGACCAAGCGATTGACGACTTCTTTGCTATACTTGGTCTTGACACGAGGACGACGGGTCTTCTTGTCAATCACCGGTTGGCCTTTCTTGTCAAGTATGCGCACGGTATCGAGTTCGAGAGCCTTGAGGCTATACTCATAGGCATCAATCAGCGTGTGGCCCATAGCCTTGAGGTCCACCTTCTTGCCGACACGGCGATTGTCCACATACTTGTCATACTGCTCGACCTTTATGCGGTTAGCGAGTGCCCAAACTTCGGCTCGGTCGCGAGTCTCCTCGCTGGATAGTGCGGGTTTCAGTTTGTTGAAGGCCTTGTTATAGCTGTCAACGGTCATAGTGAGACCGGAGATAGCCTTCTTGGCCTCGTTGATGGCCAATTGCTGGCCCATGGCTTCAATCCCCATCAATAGGGAAAAACAACATATAATGACGATCTTCTTTACAATCATTTTTACCTCATCGAAATTTGGCTGCAAAATTACTCTTTTTTCCTTGTCCTTGCAAATCCCGTGAACAATAACTGCCAATTTGAATACAAGACAAGAGGCATCGGGCCAAACGGTCGGATGCCTCTTGTCGGATGCACGTCACATCGTGCAACATTTACCTTACCACTTGAGGGGCTCGGCGAGAATGTCACCGTCGGTCATAGGGCTGTCGGCCTCGGTGAATGCGTTTGCCTTATACTGGATGCAGAGCATGACCATGTCCTCGGTGCCGGTGTTCTTGAGCGCACGCTTGCCCTCAGGAGCCACGCGGATGACGCTGCCCTCGGTCACGGGGATGATCTCGCCGTCAACCTGGTACTGGCCTTCACCCTTGAGGATGAAGTAGAGTTCCTCATGGGTCTTGTGGGTGTGCAGGAAACCACTGTCCTGACCGGGAACGAGGGTCTGGAAACTGAACTCACTGCCAGTTGCGCCAACGGCCTGGCCAACAAACACCTTGCCATTGATAACCATGTCGGGACCCATAGGCAACTCATGCTCGATGATCTCGTTCATGCGACCCACATTAACAGCGGTGTAGTTCTTTCCACTCTTGATTTGTTCGATAGTCTTCATAATATCTTTGTTTTATTAAGTGATTAATGTTATAGTTGATTTTGATACTGCAAAATTAGTGTACCGATTAATATTGTGCAAGAACTACCAGTCAAGTAACCAGGTTACCAAAAGGTAGGAAATATTGAATTTGACACACTTAACTTTTTGACTTTAACCTATTTTAACTTCATCAAATATTTTGATGAGATTATCTTTGGTTACTATTGGAAACTTTATATATCTTTGCAACCGTTATGAAAGAATTAAAGACAGAATATCTGAACTGCCCCATCAGGCACGTGATTGACCGTTTTGGCGACAAGTGGTCGCTGCTGGTGTTGTTTGCCCTGTGGAGAAACGAGACGGGCGTGATGCGATTCAGCGACCTGCATCGCTTCATGAGCGACTGCTCACAGAAGATGCTCTCACAGACACTTAAACGGCTGGGAAAGAACCATCTGGTTCACCGCAAGCAGTATCCTGAAATCCCGCCTCGCGTTGAATATTCCCTGACTGCGTTGGGCAAATCCCTCATGCCCAACATCATTCCGCTGGTGAATTGGGGGCTGGAGCACTTCAACGAAGTCACCGACGGGAAAGTCATTGTGTGAAGCAATTACTTCACCATTTCGATGGCTTGCTTGCCGGTGAGGTGCTCGATGTCAAGACGCAGCATGAGCACACGGGAAAAGTCCTTGTCGATCTCACGCTGCAACCCCGCGTGATCGTGCGGCGCATGGCGCAGGCCCAGCGAGCGCAGTGCCGCCAGCCGCTCGGCATCATCCTCAATGACGTGGATCCGGCCAAAGGCGACAACGCTCTTGAAGTGGGTCGTGAACGACTCGGGATGGACGTCATCCTGGGCTATGACACAGAATGAGCAACGGGAATCGCTGCGGATGGCATCCACCTTGTGGCCCTGAATTGCCGAGTGGAAAAAGAGACAGCCGTCGACATAAACGTGGCTCAACGGCACAGTATAGGGATAGCCGCCGTCGCCGATGACGGCCAGCACGCCCGATGTGGCTTGTTGCAG
>JAFTFA010000066.1 GCA_017449785.1 Muribaculaceae bacterium
CGCATCAGTCCGCGCCAGTTTGTCATCTCGCGCCTGTGGCGTGACGGCAAGGTCACCATCCCCGAGGCCGACACCGTGCTCATGCGCGATGACCGCCTGCTGGTCATCATGCGCGACCATGATGCCGCCGAAGCGATGCAGGTCCTCTTCGGCAAGCAGGAGAGCACTGACTGGAATACCGGCGACATCGACTGGAACTCCATCGACAGCGACCTCGTCTCACAGGCCATCCTGGTCACCAAGCCTGAAGTCAACGGCCGCAAACTGGGCTCCCTGCGCCTGCGCCGTCACTATGGCGTGAACATCAGCCGCGTCAACCGTGGCGGTCTGCAACTGCTGGCCACGCCCGACCTGCGGCTCCTGTTGGGTGACCGCATCATCGTCGTCGGGCATCGTGAGGCCTTGAAGCAGGTCGAGCAAGAGGTGGGCAACGCCGTCAAGATGCTGGACGAGCCCAACCTGATCACCGTCTTCATCGGCATGACTCTGGGACTCATCCTCGGCTCCATCCCCATCGCCCTGCCCGGCATCTCGGCCCCCATCAAGTTGGGTCTGGCCGGCGGTCCCATCATCGCGGGCATCCTGATCGGTGCATTCGGGCCCCGCATCCATGTCAATGCCTACACCACCTCGAGCGCCAACCTGATGCTGCGTTCCATCGGTCTGGCACTGTATCTCGCCTGTCTGGGCCTGGCATCCGGCCCCGATTTCTTCTCAACGGTCGTGCGGCCCGAGGGACTGCTGTGGGTGGGCTCCGGTTTCCTGCTCACCGTCATCCCCGTGATGCTCGTCGGCTGGTTGGCCTTGCGGCTGGCAGGTCTCGACTATGCTGCCGTGTGCGGCATGCTCAGCGGCGCGATGGCCAATCCCATGGCGATGAACTATGCCAACGACAACCTGCAGAGCGACCGCCCCTCGGTCGCCTATGCCGCCGTTTACCCCCTGAGCATGTTCCTGCGCGTCATCATCGCCCAGGTCCTGTTGCTCATCTTCCTCTAACCCCCAGCCAATAACGCCAAAAAGGCAAGACTGCACCCATGACGTAGCAGTCTTGCCCTCATAAATTACCCTCCCAAAATTTCCCTCCTCCCTCCACTCTCCACTCTCCTCGTTATAATCGCTCCCGCGATTAAAACTTCATGTACATCCGGCGGTTGCGGCCCGCGCGATGACTCACGTGGATCCAGCGGCACCCTTTCTCGTCGATACACTGGTCAACGGGCAGGTCGAGACGCTTGATCAGGGCCAGCAGGCGGCGGTTGCCGCTGCGGGTGCCCACCGTGATGTCGGCCGCCTCGCCCCGCTGGTGCTGGCTTCCCGGCGAGCCGCCCACTGCCCGGTTCAGCGTGGGACAGCGGTAGCCGCTGTTGACCCTGATGGGACCGCCCCACGCCTCGCGCAGCGGGTCGAGCACGTTGTCCACCAGTGCGTGCAACGCTTTGACGGCACTCTCGGGAGGTGTGTTGTCGATGCCCAGGCGACGGGCCGTGTCCGATCGGGTCAGTTCCTTGACAGTGAAGTACTTCATCGCGACAGGATGCGCATGTGCGCCTTGGGATAACGCAGTACCAGGCAGGAAGCCTCGGTCATGACCAGGGCATCGACGTTGCGCACGCCGCTCTTCTTGAGGTTGAGCTGCTCGGTGCTGAAGGGGATGTGGGTGTACTTCTGCAGATACTCGGGGTCGATGACCATGCCATACTCGCTCATGCCGACCTCGTCAAAGACCTCGCTCAGCAACAGGTACAGGCAACCGAATTTCGACCTCAACTCGGTGAAATCGATCCCCCATTTGCTCACGTGCTGGCCCGCGGTGATGACACGGTTATAGTCCAGCTTGGAGAAGCGGCTGAGCAGACCGCTGCCGCCGATGAGGATCTTGCGCTTGCTGCCCGAGTTGCCGGTGAAGGCGGCACGCATCAGGCTGACGATCTTGTCGACCGTCAGGTCGGTCGAGGCCTCGACGTTGAAGTCCTTGCCGGCCTGGTTCCAGATGCCGCCCGTGAAGTAGATGTACTCCTTCTTGTTGTTGTCCCACAACTGGCGTGCCGAGCCGAAGAGGAAGGACTTCTCCATGCCCAGGCGCATATCATAGACGGCGGCTTCCTCCTGGTCGCTCATCGTCCAGCCCACCTCCTTGTTGGCCAAGCGCTGCAGGGTCGATTGCTCGACCTGCATCTTGAAGATCTGGCACAGGTTGCGGCTCTTCCTGGGCAGGGACTCGAACTGCGGTGACTGGACGTCGAGTTCGCTGGCGGCGCGGCCCATGCGGACGAGAGGGTTGCCGCTCAGGATGCCGGGGATGCAGTTGGGCACGCCCTTGATGGTGGGGCCGTTGACGGCCATCACGGTCACGCCGTTCTGGTCGCGGTCCAGGACATAGAGCATGAGGTCCTGACCGCTCTCGGTAGTGCCGTCGTTCTCATATCCCGGATTGTTCTGCACCAGGATGGTGTCGGTGGGGTCAAAGATCTCGTCGTTGTCGGTGTGGATGACGGTGACAGGTGAGCTGCCCGAAGTCGCCGTGCTGGCCTCCTCCACATCGTCGGTCAGAGCCGTTTTTGTCGGTTTGGTATCGACACTGTAGTAATCGACGACCATGCTGCCGGCATGCTTGCTGCCGCCGAAGCGTGAAATCTGGTCGATGGGCGTGGACATGGGGCGGATCTTGACGATCTGCTGGTCGATCTCGTTGAGCAGCAGGTCGGGCGAGCCTTCATTGGAGAGCTCGGTGGTGAGAGGACCGTCCACGACGTGCTTGCCGTCCTCGACGCCAGCGACAATCATGCCCGCGGCGAGCGTGGCGGTGCTGCCATCACCGCCGATGCACGATGCCAGGATGGCAATGAGGATCATGACGATGACAAAGAGGACTAACTTCTTGTGGCTGCGCATCCAGCGCATGGCCAGGGTAAAATGCTTGATGTTCATGGTAATTGAGAGTTTTGATGTTGGTGAATAAAAATTGTTGTAAATCGCATGGGTCTCGTGTGTTTTTCACCTCTCCCAGATGCTGCGGCGAGTGTAGCGGGGGAAGACAGGAGTGGATTGCGGGAGCTGCTCGTCGGCCTGGGGCTGCGGGTGCATGACGGCCTCGATGTTCTCGTTGCGGCCGCGCAGGTAGCCCGCAGCATCGGCATTGTCCACATCGGTGTCGTGGGTGATACCTTGGGCCAGGGTGGTGAGCAGTTCCGGCGAAATGCTGCTCTCGTCGATGCCTTGGGTGAGCTGCTGGAGGCGGATGGTTGTTTCCTCGTCCAGTGCCATGGCGGCAATCCTGTCGGCCATGCTGGGGGAGGCGACCGGCTGTTGGGCCTCGGCGGCATCTTCGCCTGGCCGAAAGGGCGGAGGCGTGGCCATCGTCGGGGCCTGATTGTTGTTTTCTTCTTCGTGATTCATGGTAAAATTGGTGTTTTTAATGAAAAAAAAGTGTTAATCGTGTTTTTTCAGCCTAGGTGGCTGATTTTCTTGTCGCGCTGGCGGCGGAAGGCCTCGAAGGTGTCAAACACGTCGCTCAAGGCGATGTTGGCGTTCTCGCTCTGTAGCTGATAGGCGTTGGCGCTGTTCACGGTCGGGTCCTTGCCTTGCAAGGCTCCGCTGACACCGCTGATTTCCTCAAACAGCTTCATCTGCAGCTCGATCATCTGGTAGGCTCCCAGGCCCGAGTTGTTGGCCGTGACCTGCTCGGGCTTGACGTCGTTGTAGCGCGGGTTGTAGGGCAGCAGGCCGTTGGCACTCGACCAGCATCGTCGCGCGTCCTCCCAGGTCCATCCGTCGGGTAGGGCAGTCTCGGGGAAGAGCAGCACGCCCTTGGCACTGGAACGCATCACCTGATCCATTAGCGAGATCATGCGGTTGACGTGCTTCTGGGTGTCGATGATGTCCTCGACAATACCGTGCACCTCGCCGTCGGTGAGCGGGTAGAGCTTGATGACAAACGGGTGGCTTCCGTGCTGCCATGGCGAGTCATACTCGCACAGCAGGTCGCCCATCGGGCTGAACCAGCGGCAGTGCCACACGGTGGCGATGTCCCAGCGCGTGGTGACCTCGGGGCGGTTCTTGAAGCGGTGGGCCGCGCTGGCGGGCTCGACCGTGAGCGTCCCCTCGCGGCGATTGTGGCAGACGATCACCTCGCGGCTCTCGAGGGTCCACACCTCGATGGCTCGGCACTTGCCGTCGCTGGCGTGCCAGAAGTCTCTGCCCGCTTGTGTGTCGGCTCCCAGCTGTGTCGTGAAGTCGGCCAGGCGTTCGTCGGCCCCGTCGGTGTACAGACGTCTCACCCAGGCCGCCTTGCGCTGGTTGCCGCCGGCCACGCGGCGCAGCAGTTGAGCGATGTTCAGGTCGTGGAGCTGGCCGATGAGTTCGCAGTCCCATGCCCGCGTGTCGTTCATTGTGCCGGCAATCAGCCTGTTGACGTTCACGTTATCGACCCTGACGTGCTGGCTGCCGCCGGCCTCGTGGACTGCCTCGCCGCGCTGGATGCAGCCACCCGAGATGAGAAACTCCTCCAAGGCGCGGCTGTCCAGTTCGTCCAGCTCATTGTCGCGGCTTGCCTGGGACAACGGCGACGTGTCCTTGCCGTCATCCCGCTTGATGTACTGGCTCCTGAAGCGGCCCACGATGGTCTTGACCATCTGGCGGATCAAGTTGTTGGTGATGCTCTCGCAGCCCTGGTTGGCGAGGTGTTCACGCTCGGTTATCACGCGTCCGTTGTAGTCCCTGACCAGATCGCCCCACTGGTCGCCATAGGTGAACCGCTTGTTCCTGAGCCGCGCCCTGCGCAGGGTCGCCGCGTTTATCCACGCTTGGTAAGCAGCCCGCAGGACCCGCGCATGTTGTTCATTGTTGTTACTTGGTGTCTTCATGGTTTTTTATTTTATTAAGGTGGATAGGTGTATGAGGTGGATAGGTGTATCTCTCTCCTCACTCCTCACTCCTCTCTCCCCATTTCTCTTGCTCGCTGCAAAATTACCACCCTGCCATTCGTCATCGCCATGTCA
>JAFTFA010000067.1 GCA_017449785.1 Muribaculaceae bacterium
GCCTGGCACCGTGATGTATATCCACGAGGATGGCACGATGAACTTCCCTGCACAGTATGTATATGATGCTGAGGGTGATGACTTTGCTAACTCAACGTTTGAGTTGGATGAGAATCATGGCTTTATCTTTGATGCTGATGGCTATGTAGATGGCTTTGTAGGCTTTGGTAACCAGGGTAATGTGACCCCCGAGGCTATTACTTGGGATCACACTGTACTTGCCACGCAAAGCGGTAGACTGTATTATCCGTTCTACAACAACGTGCTGAAGTTCAAGGATGGCCAGTTCATTCTTCCCACTCCCGTGATCGTTCGTGGTGACGTGAACAACGACGGTAGCGTGAACATCAGCGACGTGACCGTGCTGATCAACCACCTGCTGAGCCAGAACTTTGATGATGCTGATGACTTCAGCAGCGACAATTCTGACTGCAACGAGGATGGCAGCATCAACATCGGTGACGTGACCTCTCTGATCAACTACCTGTTGAAGGGCGCATGGTAAGAACTGATGTGAATTCTGATCACTGAACAAGGGCAGGCATCCCGATTGCGGGGTGCCTGCTTTTTTGGCGGATAGCCCTCATGGATCACGTGTTTTTTAAAAACAACCTAAACAACGGCATCCGCGATCTCTTGGATCACGCTAAGCCGCGAAGTCGCTAAGGTTTTTTTAGAAGACAAGAAGGACAAGAAAGACTAAGCCATCCGGATTGTAGCGTTTTTTTAAAAACAACTCAAACAACCTAAACAACTGGCATCCGCAGCCTGGCGTCTTAGCGTGGGGCGCAATTGGCTGAATAGTTCGCTGGTAGAGCGGTGTGTAAAAAGTGGTTAAATGTGGGTGCTGATTTGAAATATTTCATTAATTTTGTCATCGTCAATGGTGACACGGGCTGCCTGGACTGGGAGAATGTCTGGCCGGGTGGCTGTATGTTGCTATTTGTCAGTGTGTTAGAAATAATTAGTCACATTTAGTTTATATATTATTATTTGATCAAGATGAAGAAGATATTAGCGTTTCTGTGCTTGTTTGCAGGTCTTGCCGTGACGATGAGTGCGGCCACCAGTTCCCGCATCTGTCTGCAGCATGTCTATCAGTGGCATGAGAGTGCAACTGGCGCAATGACCGTCAGTGAAGGTGACCCCTACTATGTGGGCGGGTGGACGACCACGCTCACGACAGGCGCGACGGCCAGCGATGTGACCGTGGTGGGCGGCCTGACGCCTTATCACCTGTCCCAGCCGCTGAAGGTGAACCAGTCGACAGGCCGGGTGACGCTGGAGGTGGGTGGCGAGGAGCCCTTTGCTACCGTGACTGGCGGTGAGACGATTGTAGCCGCCGGGACGACCACCCAAGTGGATAGCGTGAGCCGCTACTATGTGGTGAACGAGGAGTGGTTGACCAGCAATGCCGACCTGGCCGACGTGACGGGCGAGATGCTGGCCGACGGCACGATCCACATCGCCGGCGGTTTTGCCTACTATGTAGAGACGACGATCACGAGGACCGTCACCAATGAGGACGGCTCCAGCCGCAGCTATACCGACGAGACCGTGTCCACGTCGCCGATCTATCGCGACACGTGGCTGATGGTGCCCAACGGCAAGCACGAGTTCATCAACGAGGCCGACGGCACGACGAGCACCGTTGACGTGTGCATCCGCCAGAGCGGTGACACCGTGTGGGTGACCAACGTGTATGGCTACGGCGCCCCCGAGGTCTATATGCTGCTGGATGCCGAGGGCACGATGACCTATCCCAGCCAGATGCTGCGTGACATCCCCGCCGAGATGTCCGCAACGGGCAACGGCGTGTGGGTGAACAAGGACGGTAACACCGGTGCAGTGACCACGACCGCCATCACTTGGGGCCAGACGACGCCGAGCGACGGAGCCCGCACGTGGGACGGCTGGACCGACAACCGTCTGTACTACACCGACGGCACCGAGTTTGTCATTCCCGGCAGCGAGCCCCAGGGCCTGCGCGGTGACGTGAACAACGACGGAGGCGTGAACATCAGCGACGTGACCACGTTGATCAACCACCTGCTGAGCGGCGACACCACGTCGGGCGACGGTTATAGCCACGACAATGCCGACTGCAATCTGGACGGCGGCGTGAACATCAGTGACGTGACCACCCTGATCAACTATTTGCTGAGCAACAATTGGCCCAACTGATGGGCTGACCACAGCCGAACAATACAGGCCAGGCCGACATCCCCCTCGACGACGGGATGCCGGCCTGGACTTTTTTTGTGGGTGGGGAGTGCGTTTTGTGCTTGCGGGGGAAAAGAGGAGGACGGTAATTTTGTCGATTGGAGAAGACGGGGGTGGAATTTACATCAGCTTAGGGCATCAACGCCCCCCTGGAGGCTGTGTCATGATTCGGTCGCTGGCTTTAAATCGGCCTAACGGCCGAGAACCTTTAGCTCGGCGAAGCTAAATTAAACAAAAAATTGTATAAAAATTAAATAAATGGAATTATTATTTTAATATTATTAATAATTTTGTTGAATTTCTCGCGTGAAGCGCGATTTGATTTGCGATAAAAGAATCATGACGCTGTCTCATTCGCTAATGCGCTGATTGACAGTCGATTTTTTTTGTTGAATTAACCTTTTTAAAACCATGAAGAACATGAAGAAGAACAAGAACATGAGAGAGCTCCGGGTCGTAGCCCGGGGCATGGTGCCGCTGGCCAACGGCGAGGCGGCATCGTGTGGCGAGGCCGCGCTGGCCCAGAACGTGCGCGAACGCGAGTTGTCGCTGCAAGTGACGGGCGAGCCCGTGGCGACGGGAACAATCGCCGTGGGTGACCGCCTGTTGCTGATGGCCGACGGGCACACGGTGACATGCAGCGGCCAGACGGTGAAAATTGATGGCACGCCTGTCGCGACGGTGACGGGCGAGGTCGTCGGGGCGCACGCTATCGGCGGGCTCGTCGTCGTTGTGGCCGAGGGCGGCCTGACCTACCTAGCCCCGGGTGACGGTGGATGGAGCGTGCTGAACGTGGCCGATGCCATGCCGCAACTGACCATCGGCGAACGGCGCGCCACGAGCAGCGCGACTATCGACGCCTATACCTTTGCCTCGCCCTATGTCCAGTGGCGGGCCCCGCTGGCCGATGCCGACCGCAACGCCCTGACGTCACAGCTGCGCGCCGCGTGGAGCGCCCTGAGTGCCGACATCGCCGCCGAGGGGCGCTACATGGCCCCAGTGCTGGTGAGATGGGCCGTGCGCCTGCTGGACGGCAGTTACCTGTGGATGAGCGACCCTGTGAGGGTGGGGGACGACACGCTGGCCAATGCTGACCGCATCGCGGCGCGGGTGACGATAGCCGACGGCAAGTTCGCGGGCACCGAGGCGACCACGTTGACGCTGACGCACTATGACCTGGACATCGGCCTGACGGGCGGCATCGGTGCCGCGTGGCTGCCGCTGGTGGCCGCGATCGACGTGTTTGTCACCGATGAGCCCCGCTTGTTGACCGCCAGCCGCACGCTGGATTACCGCTGCGTGACACGGACGGATGGCGGACGGGAATACCTGCTGGAAATGAGGTTGTCGCGACGCAGTGACACGGCCATCACGCGTGAACTGGCCGCCTCGCCGTGGCACCTGGTCGCTACGGCTCCCGTGGCAGGGACGATGCCGACGGGGAGCGACTTTGGCGCGGCAGGCGAGGTGCTGACGATGACCTCGGTGCAGTGTGGCGCCATCGGGCTGCTGCCCTCGCTGGTCGGCGTGGTGTGCTCGACAGCGGCCGGCGGGCGCCTGTATTGCTGCACGCGGGGCGGTGACGTGGTCGTCAGCGTGCCCGGCAACGCCCTTGCCGCGGCCCACCGGCGTAGCGTGCTGGGCGCGGTGCCGCTGTCGATGGCAGTGGTGACGCGTCCGCTGTACTCGGGAGGCTTCGGGCGTTATCCCGTCTATATCTTTACCGACGACGGCATCTATGCCATCCCGCAGAGCGCGGCCGGAACGCTGGGCGAGGCCCGCCTGGTGGACCGCACGGTCATTGCTGCCGACGTGCGACCCGTCGAGGGTGGCGGCGACATCTGGCTGATGTCGCGTCATGGTCACCTGTGCCGCCTGGTCGGGGCGCGGCTGGAAGTGTGTCAGCGCGATGTGGACTGCACGGCGATGGCGTGGTGCAATGCCCACGAGGAACTGTGGCTGCTGCGCCGCGAGGGCTACCCCGTGGTGATGATGCCGAGCGGCCGCATGAGCGTGCGCACCGTCGCCGCGGCCCAGCTGTATGGCGATGCGCGCCACTGCGTTGCCGTGAGTCCCGTCGGAGTGCTGCTGGACGTGGAGCAGGAGACGGCAGCCGTGATGCCCGTCGCGTGGCGCAGCCACCCGATTGCCCTGCATCCGCTGATGGGGGCGGCCATGCACCGCGTCGTGTGGCACGTGAGCAGTGATGATGTTGAATTGACGTTGCAAGTGACAGGGCAGCGCGGTATTATGGCCCATGACGTCGCCGTGGGCACCATGACCGTGACAGGAGCGGTCGACCATCCGCTGGCCGCACCGACGCTGGCCGTGCAGGGACGTACCGTGACGTTGTCGCTCGATGGCATGGCGGCCAGCGGCACGCTGGTGTTGCCGACCCTGCTATACGGCGCGATGAGAAACCGATGACCGGCCATGGAAGAAGAAACATTATTCAACATCGAAGAAATCCTCGAGGAGAACGAGCGACGACAGGCCGTGATAGCCGAAGACCATTACGACCCGATGACAGGCGAGGGATGCTGGGGCGACCGCGTGGCCGTGGGCGGGTGCCGATTGCCCCGCGCGGTCATCGAGCAGCACCCCGATTACCTGTCATTGGGGCGGGTGGAGCAAGAGCGGGCCCGCATCCAGGAGGATTTTGAATTCTGGTGTGCCCGCTGCGTGACCATCAAGGACAAACTGAGCGGCAGAAACGTGCCGCTGGTGCTCAACCGGCCGCAACGGCGTCTGCTGGGCGTGATGGAAGGGCAGCGCACGTCGGGCCAGCCGGTGCGCGTCATTCTGCTCAAGGCGCGCCAGTGGGGCGGCTCGACGCTGGTGCAGATGTACCTGGCATGGATGCAACTGGTGCGTCACACGGGATGGAACAGCCTCATCTGCGGCCACTTGCACGTGACAAGCAAGAGCATCAAGCGCATGTACAACCTGTTGCTGATGCATTATCCACGCGAGTTGCTCGATGGGGAAAATGAAGGCGAAGTGCCGCGCTTCGCCAAGCTGGAAGGCCAGCCCAACGTGCAGCAGATAGCGGCCCGGGACTGCCTGGTGCTGACGGGGAGTTCGCGCAGCGAGGATGCGGCCCGCGGCTATGACATCGCGATGGCCCACCTGAGCGAGGTGGCCTTCTGGCAGGAGAGCGCGATGCACTCGCCCGACGACCTGGTGCGCAGCGTGTGCGGCAGTGTGGCGTTGAAGCCCGACACCGTCATCGTGCTGGAATCGACGGCCAACGGCGTGGGCGACTACTTCCACGCCGAGTGGATGCGGGCCGAGTTGCACCGCAGTGACAAGGCCCCGGTCTTTGTGCCGTGGAACGAAATCGACATCTATTCGCTCGCCGTGGATGACCCCGAGGCGCTGTGGCGAGAGATGGACGAGTATGAACATACCCTGTGGGATGACGGTTGCACGCTGGAGCAGATCAACTGGTATCACACCAAGCGCAAGGAATACCGCACCCATCAACTGATGATGGCCGAGTATCCCACGACGGCCAGCGAGGCCTTCGCGACAAGCGGCTATAACCCGTTTGAACGCACGAAGCTGGACGCGCTGGAGCAGAACTGTTACAAGCCGCCCGTGCTGGTGGGCGACATCTACGCCGACGGCCGCGACGGGCACCTGGCGACCCGCAACATCCGGCTGGTCGCCGTGGACAACGGTTTGCTCAAGGTGTGGGAAATGCCCGAGGCAGGATCGGCCCGTTATCTCGTCGTGGTGGATGTGGGAGGGCGGTCCGAGACGAGCGATTACTCGGTCATCGCCGTGTGGCGCACGGGTGCCTCTCTCCAGCCGCCGACCATCGTCGCGCAGTGGCGCGGGCACATCGACCATGACCAACTGGGCATCAAGGCTGTGCAGCTGGCGATATACTACAACCGGGCACTGCTGGTCGTCGAGAGCAACACGCTGGTCAATGAGGCGGCGCGTGCCGGTGAGAGCGAGTATATCCTGTTGAATGCCAGCCGCATATATGGCCGCATCTACAAGCGTGACCGCAAGCACCTGGGGTTCCACACCAATGTCAAGACCAAGCGCGAGGCCGTCACTGCGCTGATCCAGGCCGTGCGCGAGGGCTCCTATGTCGAGCGCGACATCGATGCCGTGAACGAGATGCGCGACTACCAGGAACACAACGGGCGTTATGCCGCGCGGGCCGGCAAGCACGATGACATCTTGATGACCCGAGCCATCGGCCTGCTGGTGATGCATGACGACGGGCTCGACTTGCCGGCGGCGGGTGAGGACGTTCCCCGGTCGCTGGCCGATGACCGCTCACTGGCGCGGCCGTTGTAGCGAATCATGCAAAAAAAACCGCGGGCGGTTAGGCTCGCGGTTTTTTATTGGGATATTGTGTGAAATATCTTACTTGATGATCTTGCAGGTGCTGGTGGTACCATCGTTGTAGGTGGTGACCTTGATGCTTACACCGTCGAAGGGCTCGTTGCTCTCCATACCGGCAACATTGTAATACTTCACGTTGTTGATGGTCTTCTTGGCCAGGTCCTCAACTACGCTCACGCTGCCATAGAGGGCTACGCGGTTGTAGAGCTGGAAGCGCTGGGTCTCGTTGTTACCACCGGTGCAGTAGATGAAGCGGTACTCATTGGGCTCCCACTTGGGCTCAACGGTGAACGGCTCACGCAGGCCGAACTCCTGGTTGGCAATGATTATGTCAGCGAGGTGACCTTCGATCTCCTCCTGGTTGTTGTTCTGCAGGAATACACCGATCAGGGCAGCGTCGTCCTTCTTGAGGGCGCCGTTGTTTTTGTAGCGGCTAGCATTCTTGGACGAGAAGTGTGAACCGTACTCTTCCAGGTTGGTTAAGATCATAGTGTAAACGTCGTAGGTGATACCGTCGATAACCTTGGTGCCACCCTTACCGAACTTATAAGTTACGCTGTTGGGAAGACGATCGCCCTGAGCATAAGACATCTCATCACCATCCTCGTTCTCGGTGGTTACCATCTCGATGGACTGGGGCAGATAAACGTCGCACTGGAATGAGCAATAGGTGATCTCATTGTAGGCAGTACCCTTGTTGTCATAGGCGATGGGAGGCAGGGCCTGAACCTTCTCGTTCTTGTAAATCTCATCATCATCGAGCCAGAACCAAACGGTTTGGGGAGAACCACCCTTGAAGCTGACAACGTTGTCATAGGTCTTCATCTCACCCATGTCGTCATAGTCACCACGAACGAACAAGTGGTCGTTGGTGGCCTGACCGATCTTGGCGGGGCTGCCATCCTCCAGAACTGCGTATTCACCGGTCTGGAAGTCATCAGCGAAAGCTGAAACGCTCAGCGATGCTGCAGCTGCGAAAAGAAGTAAATTTTTAATCTTCATAGATCAATGCGTTAAATTGTTAGTAATAATGTTAATTAATATTTTTTGTTTTTTGATCTCTTAATTCATTGGGTTCATCGCCCCCTAGTCAAAAGATGACTGGTTGACGTAAAAAGCCTTTAAATTATTGAATTAGAGAAAAATACACGATTGGCGCGTGATTTCTTCCCCGTTTCAGAGTACAATATTACGAACTTTTTTTGAACTGGCAAAATTTTTTTGAAAAAACGGCAAAAAAAATGCATGGTGCGCGGTCTGTCAACGGGCCACCGTGCAGGTGATGGCCGAGGCCGCATCACCCAGCCGAGCCATGAATGTGATCAAGGTGCCGGGAACGGCATCGGCACTGAGTACCCAGCGGCGTTCACGCGTCTGGCTCGTTGCCGCGACGGGGGAGAGCAGGGAGGTGACATCGGCACTGTAGCAGGACGGTGTCCACTGGCAGGCGGCGGCATTGAGGTCGGCATCGTCAATAGCCTCGCCGTGGCTGTCCACAATCGTGAGGACGATGGTGTCGGACGGGTGCAGGGTGACATAGGCCGGTCGTGTCCAGGTCCTGCCGTCCCACGCCGCGACAGCCCAGCAGCGGCACGCCAGCCTGACGGTGTCGCTCACGCCGGCGGCGGTAGCGATGATGAGGGTGGAATCGTCGTTGATGGCGTTGTTGAACGTCACCCGGCCGTTGGCATCGACCCATGCGGCTGCCGTGCGCGTCGAGCGCCAGGCGACAGTCGCCGCCGTGCTGGTGGCTGCAGAGAGCTGCATGGTCTGCCCCATGTAGCCATAGGGGCGTGGAGCCGTCACCGTAATAGTAAATGTGGCGGGATGTGTCGAGGTGGTGTCGGTGTGGATGGTATCGACAGGTTGCTGGCGGGTGGTGTCGCTGGCTGTAGTGTCGTTGCGGTGGGTCGTGTCGGCAGGAGAGGTCGTGTTGTCGATGCGGCCGTGGCGCTTGCCGCCGGGCTCATCGCCACACGAGACGGTGCCCAGTAGCATGATTGCCGTGAGCATCAATAATGCCAGATGTCCCGCCTGGTTACCCATTGATCTATTTCATCTTGAACCGCTTGCCGGCCATGGATGCCAACTGGCGGAAACGCTTGTACCAGCCGGGCTTGGCGGGCGGCACGAGGCGCGGCACCCTGCCACCGGGTCGTTGTATCGTTATGGGCCTCTTGATCATGACGTTATGGATTCTTGGCGGGTTGCTGTGGAGTAGTGGTTGTGGTCGTGGTTGCGGAAGTGCGGTGCAAGGGCAAAGTGTAGCCGATGCTCAACGAGAAACCCAGCGAACTTCCGCGAGGACCGTAACCGGGTACAAACCAGGGGCTTGAATGCTCTTTCTTGCCATAGGAAAAGATGCCGTGGTAGCGTAACATCCAGCCCATCGACACGCGGTCAAAGAGCTTGACTTTCAGGCCCACGCCAGCCTCGCCCCACAAGGCGTGGGAACGCTCCCCCTTGATGCTCGTGTCCAGGTGTTCGTCCCAATAACTGTTGTCATAGTGAATGTCGTCGATGTCATAGACGAATGTGCTGTATCCCAGCCTGATACC
>JAFTFA010000068.1 GCA_017449785.1 Muribaculaceae bacterium
CGACTATAACTTGACCTACAACAGCAACAAGATCACCGAGCTCATCAGCGACGATCCCAGCTACTTTGTAACCACTGGTAGCATCGGCATCAACGGTAATGCCCAGGCTCACGTCGTGGGTCATCCCTCCAACAGCTTCTTCGTTTACCAGCAGGTCTATGGCCAGGATGGCAAGCCCATCGAGGGCCAGGTGGTTGACCGCAACGGTGACGGTGTGATCAGCGATGCCGACAAGTATCTGTACAAGTCGCCGTGGGCTCCCGTGACCATGGGTCTGGCTTCACGCCTCGACTGGAAGAACTGGGATCTGGGCTTCAGCCTGCGTGCCAGCATCGGCAATTACCTGTTCAACAACGTGATGCAGGGCTATCACAATGTGAGCACCGCAGCCGTGTTTGAGGAGGTGGGTGCCTTCTACCTGAACAACCGTCCCCGCACGTCGGTTGAGATGGGCTGGCAAACCTATAACAACCACGCTAACTTCAGCGACTACTGGGTACAGAACGCTTCGTTCCTCAAGTGTGACAACATCACCCTGGGTTACAGCTTCAACAACCTGTTCAAGCGTGGCAGCTATAACGGCGTTGGCGGACGCATCTATGGTAGCGTCTCCAATGTATTCTGCATCACTAAGTATGACGGCATCGATCCCGAGGTCTTCGGTGGCATCGGCGGCGACATCTTCCCGCGTCCCATCTCGTTCATCCTGGGTCTGAGCCTGAACTTCTAATTGCACTGACACATTATATTTATAATTAGATAGATCACTATGAATAAGTTTTTCAAATATATACTGAGTGCTGCTGTGGTGCTGATGATGGGTGGAGGATTGACCTCCTGTATCAACGACCTGGATGTGGAGCCCATCGATCCCTCGTTGCAAAGCGATGTAACTCCCGAGCAGCTGTTCAACAAGTGCTATTCGGTCTTCGCTACCTCGGGTAACAACGGTGGCGACGACAACGTTGACGTTGACGGTCTGGACGGCGGTTTCCAGCACAAGTACCGCCAGATGTGGAACTCCAACGAGTTGACCACCGACGAGGCCATCTGCGGTTGGGGTGATGAGGGTATTCCTTCCTATTGCCACAACACCTATGACGCCAGCCACCCGATGCTGCGCGGTTACTACTATGGCCTGTGCATCGGTATCACCTTCTGCAACCAGTATCTGGAGGTGTATCCCGACTATGATCCCAAGATGACTGCCGAGGTGCGCTTCCTGCGTGCCATGCAGTTCTACCTGTTGACCGATGCCTTCGGCAACATCCCCTTTGCTACCACCATCTCGGGTGACAATCCCGAGCAGTACAGCCGTGCCCAGGTGTGCGAGTTCATCGAGAGTGAGCTCAAGGCCATCATCGGCGAGAATGCCGATGACAATGCCACCGTCCTGGGTGATCCCGCTCCTAAGAAGTATGGCGAGGCCGGTTATGGCCGCGTTGACAAGGCTGCTGCCTGGATGTTGCTCTCGCGTCTGTACCTGAACAGTGAGGTTTACACCGGCACACCGCGCTGGCAAGAGGCCGCCGACTATGCCAAGAAGGTGATGGACTCCAACTACAAGCTGCTCACCACCGGCTATGCCGGTAATGGTGCCGACGGCGTGTACCGCGAGTTCACTCCCTATCAGATGCTGTTCATGGGCGACAACAGCAAGACCGATGCTGCCTATGAGGCTGTATTCCCCGTTATCCAAGACGGCTTGCGCACTACCTCATGGGGTGGTACCAACTTCCTGATCTGCTCGACGACCGATGCCGATATGCACCCCAACCCCTATGATGAGACCGAGGTCAATGGCCTGTACAACAACAGTGCCTGGGGTGGTAACCGTGCGCGTCCCGAGTTGATCCGCCTGTTCTTCCCCAACGATGATGCCCCCGAGGGTCATGCCTATGCAGTCAGCTATGCTGCAGGTGATGACCGTGCTCTGTTCGAGACCGAGGGTCGCTTCCTCAATGTGGAAGATGAGTCCAACTTCAAGTATGGCTATGCTGTCGCCAAGTTCAACAACTTCAAGTGTGACGGCAGTAAGGGTAGTGACATCACCTTTGCCGATTCCCACCTGTTCTACATGCGTGTGGCCGAGGCTTACCTGAATTATGCCGAGGCACTGACCCGCATGAACGGTGGTAACGCTCCTGCCGAAGCCGTGGCAGCCATCAATGCCATCCGCGGTCGTGCCCACGCTACCCAGCGCTCGAGCTACACCCTCAACCAGATTCTGGACGAGTGGGGTCGTGAGTTCTACTTCGAGGGTCGTCGCCGCGTCGATCTGATCCGCTTTGGCAAGTTTGGTGGCAACACCGACTACCAGTGGCAATGGAAGGGCGGCGTCTATGCCGGTCGCAATTTTGAGGCATTCCGCAATGTGTTTGCTATCCCCACCGATGACCTGATTGCCAACTCCAAGCTGCAACAGAATCCCGGTTATTGATACTGCAAGTAATGTCTAACATTAATTATAAGACAACAAGAACATGAAAAAGATATTTTTATCATCACTGATGCTGTTGAGCATGGCGCTCGTGTTCACGGCTTGCGAGGATGATCGTGATTCCAATCCCGTGCTGGTACAGCCCACATCGTTCACGCTCAACAATCCCGTGAACGCGATGGTTGACCTGACCGCTTCAACGGGTATCCCCTTTGCCTGGTCGCAGCCCGATTACGGTGGCTGGCCCGCTGCTGTCGAGTATCAGTTTGAGGTGTCAGTATTAGCCGACCCCGAACAGTGGACCGTTACAACCGACGAGGCCGCTGCCGACGAGAGCGGTGAAACGGTGGCCACCTATGCCGTCCTGCCCACGGTCTATGCATCGTGCCAGGGTGAGATGTTGGCCGTTGAGCTGGCTAAGGCCCTGGTGCAGATCTGCAAGTGGGACGAGGAGAGTGTTCCCGAGAAGCAGACCGTCTATGTGCGCTGCAGTGCTAAAACTGCCGGCGCCCAGCCGATTTACTCTAACGTAGTCAGCCTGGAGGTTAATCCTTACTACATCGAGCTGGCCGACGCTCCCATCGAGATCTGGTACCTCACTGGTGACTGCACTGCCGACGGTTCCTGGACCAACAGCCCCGACGCTATCGGTACCAAGATGACCCCGATGTATCCTGTCGCCGGCAATGAGTATGATCCTCGCACGGGTCAAGGTGTCATCGAGTATGCCGCCTACTTCCCCGCTGGTGCCAACTTCAAGATCATTGCTCCTGCCGGATTGTCCAACTGGAACTATGGCATGTGCGGCGGTGACGAGAATGGTGGCCAGGTTTACCGCGAGGGTGGTGACGATCCCGGTAACATCACTGTGACCGAGGCTGGTTACTACAAGATCGTGCTCAACACTGCTACTCATGAGATGACATGGGAGAAACTTGATGGCGTGAGGGTATTCACCCAGATTGCTATGCCTGGCAACTATCAGGGTTGGAACACCGCTGAGAATCTGATGAACGCCATGAATACTGTTACCGAGAACCACGACTGGTACTTGATGAAGGTGACCTTTGAGGAGACGACCCTCAAGTTTGCTGCCGACAATAGTTGGGATGTGAACTGGGGTTCTATTGACTTCCCCTATGGCGTCGGTGCGCAGGACGGTAAAGACATTCCCGTCAAGGCCGGTACCTACAACGTGTTCTTCAACGACATTCTGGGAACCTACAACTTTGTTGCAGTAGAGTAATTAATAATGTAGTTGTAAGTTTTTAAGTTTTTAGTTTTAAGTTTTTAGTTGTAAGCCTAAAAACTAAGGACTAAGAACAAAGGACTAAAAACTTAAGACTTACAACTTACAACTTAAAACCAAAATAGAGAATATGAAGAAGTTTTTATATATTGCCGCAATGACCTTGTTGCTGGCAAGTTGTACCGAGGACTTCAAGGACTGGGCCGAGCCCCAGAGCAATCCTCAAGGAGAACTGGTGACCTTCGGCAACGGTTCGGTGGCTAGTGTCGGCGTCATCGACCTGGCCCTGGTCCCTGACAGCGTCGAGACGGTCAAGGTGTGTGACATCACGGCACCTACAACCAGCGACACTACCTACTATCCCGAGTATATCATCTACCTGAATGACAAAGCCTTTGTCCTGGGCTTGGATGGCAAGATGAACGTGAAGGAGCTGTCCGACTATGTGGTATCGCTCTTCGGCCAGGCTCCCGAGGTGCGTGACCTCACTGCTCGCGTCAAGAGCATCATGACCGATGGTAGGACCGCTACCAGCGTCATGAGTGACGAGTTCACCATCCAGGTGATTCCCGCCACGCCCAAGATCTCGACTGCCTACTACTACATCGGCACCGACAACGATTGGAGCCTTGCCAATGGTGTTTACAAACTCGAGAATGGCGGTGGTGACGTTTATACCAATCCCGTCTTTACGGTAGTGATCCCTGCTGCATTTGACAAGAACGGTGCACGCGTCGACAACTGGTTCAAGATCGCTCCCCAGGAGACTGCCGACCTCGATGATATCTGGAGCGGCAACTTCATCGGTTATGCCGTCAACGGTGAGAACGAGATGAGCGGTAACTTTGTTGAGGGTGCCAACGACCAGGTGGCCTTTGCCTTCAAGATTTCTGCCGACATCCGTGCCGACAAGTATCGCTTGAGCTTCAACATGCTGGAGCGCACCTTCAATTTCGAGCCCATCATCGAGCTGGGCACGCCCGACCTGTGGTACCTCGTGGGTAGCTGCATCGGTAACGGCTCGTGGGGCAATGCTGCCGATGCCGTGGGCACCGCGCTTGTTCCCTTGTATCCCTCGCCCGATAACTACTCGATCCTCAACTATGTGGGCTACTTCCCCGCCGGACAGGGCTTCAAGCTCATCCACAATCCCGGTAGCTGGGACGAGCAGTGGGGTATGACCGGTGGCGTCCTCGTCAAGAACGACGGCGGCAGCGGCAACATCGAGGTGGCCGAGGACGGCTACTACCAGATCACCTACGACAAGGAGATGGATGTTGTGACCATTACCAAGTACACCGGCGCCGTGAACACCTTCAACATGATGGGTGTGCCCGGTGATTACCAGAACTGGTCACCCGCCAACACGTTGATGACTCCCATGAGCACCGTTGTCGAGAATCACGACTGGTTGATCAGCTACGTCTATCCCAACGACACCGAGCTCAAGTTTGCTGCCGATGGCGGCTGGGCCACCAACTGGGGCGGCGACACCTTCCCCGTGGGCCAGGGTACCCAGGGCGGCAGCAACATCAAGGTGACTGCCGGTACCTATGACGTGATCTTCAACGATATCCTGGGCCTCTACTACTTTATTGCCAAGTAAAGCAGAGTATCGGCTATAGATATTGAACTATTCCGGGGGTGTGTCATAATTCAGTTATGGCTCACCCTCTTTGCAAATCAACCGCCTGAGAATGGGATATTTTTCAGGCGGCTGTTTTTTCTTTGTTTTGTCTGTACACTCGATTCTCATGAGGTAAAGACCGAGCTGTGACGGC
>JAFTFA010000069.1 GCA_017449785.1 Muribaculaceae bacterium
AGGGTATCCTCTCCTTCGGTGACAAGACGGTGAGCGACATCATGCGGCCACGCGTCGATGTGGTGGACATTGATCAAGAGGACACCTTCGACCAAGTGGTCCACAAGGTCATCGAGACGGGTTACTCGCGCATGCCGGTCTATGAAGAGACACCCGATAACATCAAGGGTATCCTCTATGCCAAGGACTTGTTGCCCTACATCGGCCATCAGGACAATTCCTTCAAGTGGCAGCGGCTGATGCGTCCGGCTTACTTTGTCCCCGAGACGCGTATGCTGGGCGACCTGCTCGAGGACTTCCGCCAGAAGAAGATGCACATGGCCATCATCGTCGATGAGTATGGCTGCACCCAGGGTATCGCAACCCTCGAGGACGTGCTGGAGGAGATCGTCGGTGACATCAACGATGAGTATGACACCGAGGAGAAGTTCTATAACCGCATCAGCAAGGACACGTGGCTCTTTGACGGCAAGACGTTGCTGAGCGACTTTGCCCGCGTGCTCGACATCGATGAGGAAGAACTGGGCGAACACGCCGAGGAGGCCGAAACCATCGCGGGATTCTTGCTCGACCTCAAGGGCGAGTTCCTCAAGGAAAAGGAAGTCGTGAGCCATGGCCGTTTCACCTTCACCGTCATCAAGGTCGTGAAATACCGCATTGCCAAGGTTAAGGTTACTTTGAGTGAGAGTGAGGAGTGAGGAGAGAGGAGAGAGGAGTGGATGGTGGTATTTACGGGAAATCGTTCTTGAAAATCATTCTCAAATCATTCTGGAAATCGTTCTTGGAATTCAGTTTTAGGGGTATTGCATTCTGAACTGGAGAGGGGTTTATTATTGTCGGAGAGGTAGGGAAAAAGGTTTGGCACGCAATTTGCCGTGATGTGGGCAGTATTGACCAATAATTGAGATGAATGATGTCAGCAACCAAGGATTTCAACTTTGAAGACTACTCTAGGTTCTTCAACGACAGCAAGCTGTGGAAGAAGCTGAAGAAGGTGGCCCGTAAGGCAGGCCGCAAGGCTGTCTATTATGTGCTCGTGCTCTACTATGTCTCGCGTGACCCGGCTGTGCCCAGTAGCTTGAAGCTCAAGGTGCTGGGGGCATTGGGTTACTTTATCCTGCCCCTTGATATCATCCCTGACATCGTTTTGGGCCTCGGTTTTACCGACGACCTGGCTGCGCTGGCATGGGCGCTGTTCACGATGAAGAAGTATATCACGCCCGAGATCGAGGCCAAGGCCCGCGAGCGCCTGCGCGAGTGGTTCGGTCCCGAGGAGGGCGAGGAGATGGATCTGGCCATTCCCCATATCGACCCCAGCGACCCGCGCATCATCGACGTCGAGGCCGAGGAATTCTGAAAAGAGGCTATAGAGGAATCTCCCCCTATAGCCTCTATAATTTTGGCAATGATATAGATGTTTGCCCTGGTTGAAACGTCTCTACATTTCCCGTCCGCAGGGCGGTTATTATTATTGATGGGCCAACTGCTATATCGTTCCTATAATTTTTATAGTTTCTATAGCTTCTATTTCACATAGAAATCGCTGCTGACACCGACGCCGCCAGCTTTCAACGTGCCATACTTGCCGTTGCCCTGATACTTCTGGGTCCAAACGCGCTCTGAGCATTTCTTGCCGAGTTCGTCCTGGGTGATGATGTAGCCGTAGATGTTACGGCGTTCGGGCACGAGGCCTTTCATCAGCACGTCCCAGTCGTTGCTGGTGATGATGACATCAATGACTTTGGGGTCATCGGCCTTGGCGATGGCCAGTGCCTCGGCTTTGAACTTGGCGTGCATCGAGCCAGTCTTGGGCATAGCCTTGTAATCGATGTTTTCGGGTCTGTTCTGAGCGATGGCTTGATCTGCTGCATTGGCATATACATTTTGATTGTAGTACATGTATTTTTTAGTATTAGTGTACTGCTCGCCGAGTTCATCCCACAGCAGATGGATGTCCTTGGTGAAAATCTGGAACAAGTGCATCTGTTTGGCACATTTTTTGGCACCCTCCAGGTCTGCAGCGTTCAGGAAGGAACCTTGTCCGCCGAGGGTGGCGAAGACATATTTGCCGTTACGACTCACCAGGGTGATGCCTTGAGCCGAACCGTTTTTGCGGAATTTGTTTACCAACATCATGCTCCCTTTGGTTGAAACGCTGACAGAGCCATCTGCATCTTCAGTGACATTGGTGCTGTTGATATAGGCGAGGGTCGAGGAACTGATTTTGTCATAGAATTGCCAATAGCGTTCATTCTCTTTCTGGATGCTTTCCCAGAGTTTTACGTCATAATCTGGTCCGGAATTGATCTTATCGAGCACATGGTTGTGCTTGAAACGGGCATCCAATTGGGCCTTGAGTTCTTTCAGCCCGTCCTCAGTGATGTCCATCTCGGCCATGCGATCCACAAACTCCTCCATGCCGATGCCGTTGTAGGTGCCATTCGGGTCCATGACCCAGGGCAGGGGAGGCCGCTGGGTTTCCAGGGCTTTCATTTTGGCATCATCCTTAGCCTTTTTGGCTTCATTCTTGACATCCTCTTTCTTTTTGTCAATGACCTGTTCGGCTTTCTTCTTGGCCTTGTTGATCAGGCCGCCCAGCTGAGCATTGGCTGTTACGGGGACGCTCATTGCAGCCATGGTGATGGCGGCAACTAGTAATGTCTTAATCGTTTTTGTTTTCATAATAAGGATTTGTTTTAAAAGTTATTGTTATTAGCGAGAAATGATGTCATATTTGGGACATTCATCCAGATTGTCAAGCGCAAAGATACATATTTTTGCCGAACTTGCAAATAAAAAGAAATAAAAACGAGGGTGAGCGACCATCGTGGTGCTCTCCCTCGTTCCCTTAGGGTTGGGATTTCTTGTCCTTTTTAGTTCTGTTCCTCCTGAGGAGCCTGGATCACGTTGATGTAGGTGTGACCAGCGCGGTGCTGGAACTCTACAGTACCGTCAACCAGAGCATAGAGAGTGTGGTCCTTGCCCATGCCAACATTAACGCCGGGACGATGCTGGGTACCGCGCTGACGGCGGATGATGTTACCGGCCTTGGCAAACTGACCACCAAAAATCTTGACGCCGAGGCGTTTGCTTTCGCTCTCGCGGCCGTTCTTAGAACTGCCGACACCTTTTTTATGTGCCATAATCTAAAGAGTTTTGATTTTTAAATGGTTAATTAAGCAATGACTTCTTTAATCTCAAGCTGAGTGAACTGCTGGCGATGGCCGTTGAGACGGCGATAGCCCTTGCGGCGCTTCTTCTTGAAGACGATCACGTGTTCACCTTTCACGAGGGGAGCCTTTACCTCGCAAACAACCTTTGCACCTTCGACGGTAGGTGCGCCAACCTTAACGGCACCGTCGGCATCCACGAGGAGGACGCGGTCGAACTCAACAGAGTCGCCTTCCTTGCGCTCGTCGCCGAGGTAGTGGACATACAACTTCTTGCCGGTCTCGACACGGAACTGTTGTCCCTGAATCTCTACAATTGCGTACATTTGATAATTGTTGTAGTTTAAATGTTTGTCCCTGAGGCGGTCACGCCTTGTCGCGCGACACTTCGCTGAGCCCCGCGGGCACTAATGCGGGTGCAAAGGTAATACAATTTCCCGAACTGACAAGTAGCAAAACAAGTTTTTTTAAAAAATGGCTGCTTGCAGGTAGTTGATAGACAGTAAATAACAATGTGGACTGCAGGGGCGTGAAGGGGCTTTCCGAGCCAGAGGCTCGGAGTACGGGACAGGGCGGCCGGGGTGAGGGCGGGGCGGATTTACGGGGCGGCGGCCTGGATTGTGGGACGGGTTTACAGGCCGGCGGCTCGGATTGCGGGACGGATTTACAGGCCGGCGGCCTGTAATACTTTGACGGCACGTTGTGGGGGTGGCATGGTGAGATGTGGGACGGAAATGTTAATGAAGTGTTAAAGGAGCGGCGGTTTCGGTTGATTGACTGGCTGTTGCGGGCGATGGGGCGAGGATGTAGTCGTTGGTGTCGTCGTTGGCCTTGTGGATGATGCCGAGGTGGAGTGCCTGGGCGATGAGGTTGCGTGACCGCTCGATGCGGTTGAGTTGCTGACGTCGGGCAGTGAGCTTGACGGTGAGCTCGTCGGGAGAGATGGTTTCACCTGGCTTGATGACCTCGCTGATGATGTCCCTGAGGATGGTGTGGTTGACGAAACCTAAAGGCAATGGTTGGGGATTGTCCCCAGAGGGCACGGGGGGACACTTGGCGTTGACGACCTCGTGAGCCTGGTTATCATCGGCGATGGAGAATGTGAATTGATTGCCGAGGTCGTGTAGCATGTTGTTGAGGATGTGGTAGCTGCGGATGAGCTTGACATGGGAGACAGCCTGGCGGGTTGAGACGGAGAAGATGCTGTTGGAACTGGTGAAGAGCAGTTTGCCGACCTCACCTGTGGAAGTGGCTTGTTTGCCGATGTGGTTGTAGCCGATGAAGAGGAAGGCCGTTTCGGTGTGGTTGGTGGTATCGCGGACGATCTTGTTGAACTCGGCGGCGACATTGATGCCGCAGTGTGGCATGAGGTGGTCGATGTCGTCAACGACAACGAGTGAGGGCTTGAAGTACTTGATGTAGCTCTCGACTTCTCGCGTGAGTTCCCAGAAGTTTTCACGGAAAGAGCCGAGCATGTCGAGGCAGAGCAGGTGGAATCGCTTGTCCTCGGGTTTGAGTGATGCTGTCATTTCCTGGAAGAATTCGGCGCAGGCATGTGGCCCGCGGACTGTGTCGATCCAGAGGATGGAGGCCGGCTTGTCGTCGTTGGTGACAGAAATACTGGGGGCATGTGCATAGTCGCCATTGAGCAGAGCTGTTGCGATCATCTTGGCAAAATGATGGGCATGGCAAGTATCCTTGCCAGTGAGATAGGTGACATGGTGCTGCTGAATGATGGGCTGGTTGTTGATAGACACGAGAGGTGCGGACTTGAAGGCGGCAAGCTGCGACTTGTCGCTGAAAATGCAGTCTTTCCAGGGCTGTTCGTAGTCGAGATTGGCGGTGCGATAGTTGTAGATTCTCATGGTGTTATTTTTTAATTAAGGTGAATAATGGGGCAAAGATAGTATTGCCGCCTGGAGGTTGTCCATGTCAAAAAGCACTATCTTGCAAGGGGGCGGGAGGAGGGATTCCGAGCCCGAGGCTCGGAGTACGGGACAGGACTGCCGGGGTGAGGGCGGGTTTACAGGCCGGCGGCCTGTAATACTTTGACGGCACGTTGTGGAGGGGGCGGTTGATTGACTGGATGATGCGGGCGATGGGCGGG
>JAFTFA010000070.1 GCA_017449785.1 Muribaculaceae bacterium
CTATCGCTATGATGACAATGCCTATTGTCAGTTGGCATCAGGAACGAGGGGAGAAACCTTTGATTTGATGGATGCTAATATGGTTCAGGAAGAAGATGTTGCTTACAGAAACGTTCAGAATCAGCAATTCATTGAATGTTGTAACCAAGCCGTCCTTGACATGTTCAAGGAATGTGCCTTGCATGACAAACTGGTGGTATTGACCGACAGCGACGGCCATCCGATATGGGTCAAGGCGCGGGAAGTGCTTGAGAAAAATCCTGACTTGAAACTCAAGGATGTGCAATATACACCTGTAGATGTGGATATTAAGCAGATGGTCAATGCAAGAATGAACTCGTGAAATTTGTATAATTAGCGCGATTCGCGTTAAAAAGATTTTGAGAAAAACGATGAAGAATATATTATTGTTATTGATAGTGAGTGTGATGGTGGCGGTGACGGCTGGGGCCGTTGTCAAGCCGGGTGTGGAGGTGCTGCGCGACGGTGGCTTTGCCCAGTTGCAGGGCAAGCGCGTGGGGCTGGTGACCAACCCCAGCGGCATCGACAATAACCTCAAGAGCACCGTCGACATCCTCAACGAGGCACCCGGCGTCGAGCTGGTGGCCCTGTTCGGTCCCGAGCACGGCGTGCGCGGCAATGCCCATGCGGGCGATGCCGTGGGCGATGCTGTCGATCCGCTGACGGGCATCAAGATGTATTCGCTCTTCGGCAAGACCCACGAGCCGACGGCCGAGATGCTCAAGGGCATCGACGTGCTGGTCTATGACATCCAGGACGTGGGCTGCCGCAGCTACACGTTCTATGCCACGATGGGCGTGTGCATGCAGGCCTGTGCCAAGCACGGCACCGAGTTCATGGTGCTGGACCGTCCCAATCCGCTGGGCGGCAACAAGGTGGAGGGTAACCTGGTGGAGCCGGGCTATTTCTCGTTTGTCAGCAAGTATGCCATCCCCTATATCTACGGCCTGACGCCGGGCGAGCTGGCCATCTTCCTCAACGAGGAGGGCATCATCGGCCAGGAGTCCAAGACGGGGCGCAAGTGCAAGTTGACGGTCATCCCGATGGAGGGCTGGACGCGCGACATGAAGTTCCGCGACACGGGCATGCCCTGGGTGGCCCCGTCGCCGCAGATCCCCACGCCCGAGAGCGCATTTTTCTATCCCGTGTCGGGCATCCTGGGCGAACTCTACATCTTCAACACCGGCATCGGCTACACGTTGCCTTTCCAGACGTTTGCCGCATCGTGGATTAATGCCGACTCGCTGGCGATGCGCATGAACGCGCTCAACCTGCCGGGCATGCACTTCAGGCCCATCAACTCCCAGCCGTTCTTTGCCCTGAGCGTGGCCGTCGATAAGTCGTTGCAGGAGGTGCATGGCGTGCAGACCTACATCACCGACCCTGATGCCGCCAACCTGTGCCTGACGCAGTTCTACTTCCTGCAGGTCATCCACGAGATGTATCCCGGGGTGCAACTGTTCGAGCAGAATGCCAAGCGCTACAACATGTTCGACAAGGTGTGCGGCAGCAAGGAGATCCGCGAGCGCTTTGTCAAGCGTTATCGTGTCGAGGACATGGCCGACTACTGGAACAAGGATACCGAGGTCTTCCGCATCCGTTCAGCTAAATATTACCTCTATCACTAATGGGTAAAAAAAGAACCGTCCCTTTTTTACTCCAAAAAACGATAAAAGATTATGGCTAAAGAGAATAAACGATTGCTGTCGCTCGACATCCTGCGCGGTATCACCATCGCGGGCATGCTGCTGGTGAACAATCCCGGCACGTGGAGCTACCTGTACCGGCCGCTGGAGCATGCCGAGTGGATCGGGCTGACGCCGACCGACCTGGTGTTCCCGTTCTTCATCTTCTGCATGGGTGTGTCGATGGCTTTCTCGTTGAAGAAGTTCAATTACAAGCTGTCAGGACCGTTGATGGCCAAGATCGTGCGCCGCACGGTGGTCTTGTTCCTCATCGGCTGGCTGGTGCAGTGGTTCGGCCATCTGGTGCGCGGCCTGTGCAAGGGTGACCCCTTTGTCGAGGCGGTCAACAACCTGGACACGCTGCGCTACCTGGGCGTGTTCCAGCGTCTGGCACTGGTCTATTTCTTCGGGTCGATGTGCGTGGTGCTGTTCAGCAAGAAGTTGATACCGTGGGTCATCGGCATCATCCTGGTGGCCTATGCGTTGATACTGGGCCTGGGGAACGGCTATGAGTTCTCGCTCGACAACATCATCGCCCGCATCGACAACAGCGTGCTGGGCAGTGACCACATGTATCACGAGAGCGCCTATGGCGAGAGCATCTCGCTCGACCCCGAGGGCATCCTGAGCACCCTGCCGTGCATTGCCCATGTGCTCATCGGCTACCTGGTGGGCCGCATGATCCTGTCAACCCACAACAACGGCGACCGCGTTTACACCATGCTGCTGACGGGTGCCGTCATGCTGCTGGCCGGCTGGTTGCTGCAATATGGCATCCCGTGTGGCAAGAAGATGTGGTCATCGACGTTTGTGCTCATCACCTGCGGCATGGCCATGTGCATCCAGGCGATGCTCATCCACCTGGTCGATATCAAGGGCAAGAAGGGCGGCTGGAGCCGTTTCTTTGAGACCTTCGGCGTCAATCCGCTGGCGCTCTACTTGATCGGGACGGTACTGGCCATCCTGTTCGGAGCCATCCCCATCGGCCATGATGCCGAGGGCGGCAACCTGACGATCCACAGCGAGGTGTACGGCTTCTTCCAGTCGTTCTGCAACGAGTACACGGCATCGGCCCTGTATGCAGTGTGCTTTGTGCTGCTCAACTGGTGCATCGGGCACGTGCTCTACAAGAAGAAGATTTTTATCAAGATTTAAAGGTCGTTAAGGTCCTTAAAGTCCTTAAAGTCCTTAAGGTCCTTAAATGGCTTGCAACTTAAAACTTACAACTAACAACTTAAAACTTAAAATATGATGATTCTTATTGCTGACTGCGGCTCCACCAAGATCAACTGGACGCTGCTCAATGGAAAAGAAAAGGTGGCGCAGATTTTCACTACCGGCATGAATGCCCTGCTGCTCACCGAGGAGGAGATGAAGGAACAGATCAAGCGCGAACTGATTCCTCACCTGACCAACTACCGCGTGGACGAGATCTACTACTATGGTGCGGGCATCATTTCAGACGAAATCAAGCAGCAGGTGGTCAATGCCCTGCGCGCCAACCTGCCCACCGCCGGCAAGGTCGAGGTGGCCAGCGACCTGCTGGCAGCCGCCAGGGCCGTGTGTGGCCGCCAGCCTGGCATCGCCTGCATCATGGGCACGGGCAGCAACTCGTGCTACTATGACGGCGAGAAGGTGGTGATGAACGTTTCGCCCTTGGGCTACATCCTGGGCGACGAGGGCAGCGGTGCTGTGCTGGGCAAGCTGCTCGTGGGCGACGTGTTGAAGAAACAGCTGCCCGAACACCTGTGCGAGAAGTTCATGAAGGAGTATAACCTGGACTACACGACGATCATCACCTCGGTCTATCGCAAGCCTGCCGCCAACCGCTTCCTGGCACAGTTTGCCCCCTTCCTGGAGCATAATATCGAGGAACCCGCCATCCATGACATCGTGCTGCGGTCATTCACCGATTTCTTTACCCGCAACGTGGCCAGCTATCCCGGTTACAAGGAATTGCCGTGCAACTTTGTGGGCTCGATAGCCTACTGCGAGCGTGCCGTCCTGCAAGAGGCGGCCCAGGCACTGGGCATCACCATCGGCACGGTCATCAAGGACCCGATGGAGGGCCTGGTGAAGTACCACTCGACCGAGGCCTGACGGCGATGATGTGGCCAGGTGCAGTCCGGGCCACAGTAAGATGAGGAATGAAGCATGTGAATAAAAATTTGATATGAATATGGGATTTGTAAAAATCAGCGAACAGGAGTCGCTCTACAATGATCTGGAAAAGAAGTCGGTGCATGACCTTCTCACCGAGATCAACCGCGAGGACCACAAGGTGGCCGATGCGGTGCAGCGGGCGATTCCCCAGATAGAAAAACTCGTCAAGGGCATTGTCGAACGCATGAAGAAGGGTGGACGCATCTTCTATGTGGGTGCGGGCACCAGCGGTCGCCTGGGCGTGCTTGACGCGAGCGAGATACCGCCCACCTTCGGCATGTCGCCGGGGTGGATCATCGGCATCATCGCTGGCGGCGACACGGCCCTGCGCAACGCGGTGGAGAATGCCGAGGATGATACCCAGCAGGGCTGGAAGGACTTGATGGAGTACAAGATAACGCCGCTGGACACGGTCATCGGCATCGCGGCGAGCGGGACGACGCCCTATGTGATCGGCGCACTGCGCGACGCACGTGCCCACGGGTGCCTGACGGCCGCTATCACCAGCAACCCCGGTGCCCCGGTGAGCGAGGCCGCCGAGATTGCCATCGAGATGATCGTCGGGCCGGAATATGTCACGGGCAGCTCTCGCATGAAGAGCGGCACGGGACAAAAGCTCATCTGCAACATGATCTCGACCAGCGTGATGATACAGATGGGCCGTGTCAAGGGCAACAAGATGGTCAACATGCAGTTGACCAATCTGAAGCTCGTGGACCGCGGCACCCGCTGGCTGGTCGAGGAGTTGAAGCTTCCCTACGACGAGGCCAAGCGCCTGCTGCTGCTCCATGGCTCGGTCAAGAAGGCCGTCGATGCCTATCGTGGTAACAGTGATAGTTGAGACAAAAACGCATCTGGAAATGAAGCATATAGTGACACTTGCCGTGACGGTGCTGATGTGCCTCACGGCAATGGGCCAGCAGGCCAATCAGGATCCCTACTATGCCCGCCGGGCGACGCTGTTCGACCAGTTGCCCGTCGGCAAGAAGGACATCGTCATGCTGGGCAACAGCTTGACCGACGGCTGCGAGTTCAACGAGTTACTGGGCAACAACCACATCAAGAACCGCGGCATCGTGGGCGACATCGTCCAGGGCCTGATCGACCGCATCGACCCCATCATCAAGGGGCAGCCCAAGAAGCTCTTCATCATGAGCGGCGTGAATGACATCTCCCACGACGTCGGTGCCGACAGCATCGCCCGCGCGATGGAAAAACTCATCGTCATGGTCAAGCAGGGCAGCCCCAGGACCAAGATCTACCTGCAGAGCCTGTTGCCCTTCAACAACGACGTGCGCGAGTGGCGTCTGCTCAAGGGCCGTGACCACGTCGTTGTCGAGGCCAACGCCCTGCTCGAACAGGTCGCCCGCCGCCAGGGCGTGACCTGGATCAACCTCTACCCGCTGTTTGTCGATGACCAGGGCCGCCTGCGTGCCGACCTGACCAACGACGGCCTCCACCTCATGGGTAAGGGCTACCTCATCTGGCGCGACGCCATCCGCCCCTACATCAAGTGATTGGGCCCTTCTTTTAGGGAATCGGGACAGTAGATATTTGGGCTTGAAAAACAGCTTTATGAAGTGAGGAATGGCTTGAGAAATCAGGCCGTTCCTCACTTTTTTGGCCTTTTTTCTCATCCAAGTGTTGCAGACCTCGCCAAATTGACTTAATTTTGCTATTCAGAAGCGGTGGTTGCCCTCCAGGGATGTAACTCTCCCTGCAGCGGTGATCCCGAGAGAAAAGAGAAGGTAACCTGCTGATAATGACTACTGCGATAGTGTCACAGCATTGCCTGTACATGGTTGTCACATCAGGCTCATGTGGCCTGGTGTCCCCACTTTTGCTGTTTTCCCCTGAACGGTGACGTTGAGGCAAGTGGAGGACAGACCAAGTAATGATAAGGATTGAAATAGAAGTATATTGTCATGGACAAAGATGTAATTACAGTGACTTCCCCGTTGCTGCCTGATCTTGAAGAATTCAACAAGATGCTACGGCAGATCTGGAATAACAAGTGGATGACCAATAACGGTACCTTCCACCAGCAGCTCGAGAAAGCGCTGTGTGAGTACTTGAAGGTGCCTTATATCAGTCTGTTTACCAATGGCACGTTGCCGTTGATCACGGCCCTACAGGCGCTCAACATCAGCGGTGAAGTCATCACCACGCCCTATAGCTTTGTGGCTACGACCCACTCGTTGTGGTGGAATGGCATCAAGCCCGTGTTTGTTGACATCGACCCGGCGACGGGAGGCATCGATCCCGAACGCCTTGAGGCAGCCATCACGCCGCGCACAACCGCCATCATGCCGGTGCATGTGTATGGCAAGCCGTGCCGCACAGCCGAGATCCAGGCGATTGCCGACAAGTATGGCCTGCGGGTCATCTATGATGCTGCCCACGCCTTCGGTGTCGAGGTTGACGGCAAGAGCATCCTGGCCGAGGGTGACATGTCCACCTTGAGTTTCCATGCCACCAAGGTGTATAATACCGCCGAGGGCGGAGCACTCATCATGCGCGATGCCAAGATGAAGCAGCGCATCGATTACCTGAAGAACTTCGGGTTCGCTGGCGAGACCGAGGTCGTCGCTCCAGGCATCAACGGCAAGATGGACGAGATAAGGGCCGCCTATGGCCTGCTGAACCTGCGTCAGGTGGATGCCTGCATCGAGGCCCGGCGCCAGGTTGCTGTCCGCTACCGCGAGGCACTGCGTCCTGTCGAGGGTATCGACTTCTGGGATGATATGCCCGGCGTGCGGCACAATTACAGCTATTTCCCCATCTTTGTTGATGCCGACAAGTATGGCATGTCGCGCGATGAACTTTATTTCAAGTTGCGCGACCAGGGCATCTGGGCACGGCGTTACTTCTATCCGCTCATCAGTTCGTTCTCGACCTATCGTGGCCTGCCCAGCGCTACACGCGAGAACCTGCCCAACGCCACCCGCATGGCCGATACCGTCATCTGCCTGCCCATCCACCACGAACTCACCGATGCGGACATCACCCGCATCCTGAAATGCATTATCTCATCATACTCAAAAAAACAGAAATAGGAAGATGAAAGAAATATACGTTCTAGGCATTGGCCATAACACTCCCGTATTCATCGAATTGGCAGAACTCTGCGGCTATACGATCAAAGGTCTGTATCACTATGCAGAGGGTAGGACCGGCGAAGTGGATCATGGGTACAAGATATTAGGCAGCTTTGAAGACTTGTGGAACATGCCCTCGCTCGAAGGAATGAATTTTGCGCTTTCCCAAGGCGATAACAAGGTCAGGAGCCAAGTCTATGAGAAAATCGTATCCAAGGGGGGGACGGTGCCGACGCTGGTGCATCCTCGAGCCGACGTGTCACGGTTTGCCACGCTTGGAAAAGGGGTCGTCATCCACACCGGCACTGTGATTCATCCCGATGTGGTGATTGGGGACAATACCATCGTTTCCTATAATTCGTCGATCACCCATGACACCCATGTGGGCCGTAATTGCTACATCGCGATGGGAGCCATGATCGGTGCCTATGTGCACATCGATGACGATGTCTTTATCGGTATCGGTGTCAACATCATCAGTGGCAAAGTGGATTCTATCGGCAAGAAATCTTATGTCGGTGCCGGCGCACTATTGACCAAATCGGTGCCCCCCTATTCGGTCGTTGCAGGCTTCCCTGCCAAGGTGATCAGGACCCTGCCCGAAGACTGATGGCCGTGCCGTCTGTCTTATTAATATGAATAACCCTAACAATAAGAAAAACAGCAATATGAGTGGAACACCTCTAGTGACGATCAAGTGCATGGTGTATAACCATGAGAAGTTTTTGCGTCAGTGTCTGGACGGTTTTGTGATGCAGAAGACAACTTTCCCGTTCGAGGCGATAGTTCATGACGACGCCTCGACCGACGGGTCGGCTGCCATCATCCGCGAGTATGCCGAGAAGTACCCTGACATCATCAAGCCGATTTATGAGACCGAGAACCAGTATAGCAAAAAAGACGGGTCGATACATCGCATCATAGAGGCCGCAGCGCACCCCGACTCCAAGTACTTTGCCTTCTGTGAAGGAGATGACTACTGGACCGACCCCGACAAGTTGCAGCTGCAGGTGGACTTCCTGGAGAGCCATCCCGATTTCTCGATCTGCTCCCATGACTATATCTACTACTTTGAGGATACTCACAAGTTTGCACAGAAGTCAATCCGGGAGATGGATAAAACATTTGACGAAAATGTCGGCCCCGATGGCATATTGGTATATACCCTGGCTGATTGCTTCAGAAACAAGTGGACCCACTTGTTGACCTGCGTCTATCGGCGAGCTAACTATCGTGAGGAAATGGCGGGCAAGGGCTACACGGTGATCAGGGACTTCAACTTCTGCTACTATGTGTTGAAGCATGGCAAGGGCGCCTTTATCAACAAGCTGATGGGGGTGTATCGTGTCCATTCAGGCGGCGTGTGGAGCGGCATGAGCAAGGCCGAGCAGTTCAGGAGAAACGCCAATGATTATTTCGAGATTTATGAGATTGAGGGGGACCGCAGCGTCCTCAATACCACCCGCGCCGCAACGCTGTGGATGCTGTGGGAGCTGAAAAAGGAAGGGAAGAAGGATTTCATGATTCCCGAGTTGAAGAAATACTACAAGCGTGCTCCCCTGGGCAACTTCATCCATCTGCTGCTCAATATTGCCAAAGACAGTACCGTGCCTAAGGTCAGGAGACTGTTCAGGAAATTGCTCGGGAAAGGCTGAGCGTTTCCTGATAGGGGCGGATTGATAGAGACGGAAAAAAAGAGAGAGCCGGCTTCCTCGATTGGAGTGAGGGAGCCGGCTCTCGTTATCGTGTGGTGGGGAGGTGGTTTACCACTGGCCGCAGAGGAGGTAGTTGATCAAGCTGGTGACGTCGTCGATGGTGATGGCACCGGTCAGGTCACAGTCGGCACCCGTGGCGCTGATGGCTGACGCGTCCTGGCGGAGCAGGTAGTTGATCAGGGCGGTGACATCGTCGATGGTGACGTTGCCGTTGTTGTTCACGTCGCCGCGCAGGGCCTCGACCTCGGGCTCTTCCTCGCCGTCAACCCACATGTAGGCAAACAGGTAGCGGTCGGTGAGGTTGTCGATGCGCTCGGCCTCGCCGGTGGTGATGTCCACGACATAGAACGAGGTGTCATACTTGCCGTTGGCCTTCCAGTTGCGGTCGGACAGGGGCGTCCAGTTGCCATAGTCGTCATAGCCCATGCCGCTGTTGTAGTAGCCCATCCAGTACATCTTGTTGGGGTCGTCCTTGCTGAAGCAGGCCGCCTGACGCTTGACCTGGGTCATGTAGCCCGTGCTGGCGCGGTTGTCGTCGAGCTTGAGGCCGCTGTGGAGGTCAAATTCCACCACATGGGCACCGGTGAGCTCGCCATCGATGTCATAGACCTTGCCGTCCTCGGCAGGAATGGCTGCGGTGCCGCCGCTGGTGAGGGCAAAGGCGCGACCCTCGCTGTTGATGGCGAAGGTGACATAGTTCTCGTAGTACAGGCCCGGGGTGATCTGGCTGATTTCCATCTTGTCGAGGTCGATGGTGCAGATGGCGTAGCCGCTGTCGGTCGAGTCGGTGTTCTCGTCGGCAAAGAAGTCGGGGTCGTTGAGAATCGAGTCGGGGAGGTACTTGTTGGTGATGTGGAACAGGCCATAGACCTTGCCGTCCTTGGGGTTGACGGCCATGCCGGCCGACTCCAGGCACTGCCATGCAGGATAATAGACGTCACCGGCCGAGAGCAGGTTGCCGGTCTTGACGTCCCACTTGCGCACGGCAAAGCGGTTGGTGTCGTTGGTCACCCACTGGCCGTCGGGGTTCTGCATGTCGGTGCGCGACATGACGGTGGTGAGGATGCCATCCTTGATCACGGCACCCGAGTTGGCGTGCATCATGTTGAAGTTGTTGGCCCACAATGCCTTGGCGTTGTCGGTGAACTGGCCATTGCTGTAGAAGTCGGCCTTGTTGACTGCGGGGTCCTTGACGGGGGTGTAGAGCGTCGTGCCGTCCCATTCCATCTTGTAGAGGCCCTGGGGGACGATGAAGATGGCCTTCATCAAGTCATAGTTCCATCCGACATACTCGCTGCCGACGCTGTTGTCGTCGTTGCGGCTGGTTTGATACACGCCACGCAGGGTGACACCCTGGGCCATTGCCTGCATGCCCATTAGGACGATGATGGCAAGCACAATGGTACTGGTTAATTTTCTCATGTCTTTCTAGTGAAAAAAACGTTAAATGGTTTAAAGATTAATGTTGATTAAATACAAAGTGTTGCCCAATCGGGGGCACTTGATCGCAAAGCGACCGCAAAGTTACAATATAATTATCAAATTGCAAAATTATTCAGTATAATATTGAATTTTGGTTTGACATTGAGCCTCGGTGATGGCAAATTGTTGCCGCTGGTGTCGGCAAGAACTATGGAAAAGGATATGAATATCTGATTTGAATGACTAGATTATTGATTTAAAGGTAGATATAAATTTATTTGGTCAAAAAAACATAAATCCAAGGTCAAAAAAGCACAAATAATCCTAATCGATTTCCGCGTTTTTCCTAATTGTGATAGTGGGATGGCAGTAATTTTGCATCGTGAAAACAGACCCTCGCAAATAATTACCAAACTTGGGAACAATACCTCCAAAAACCATTTTCAGAGTATAGCCAGGAACGTCAGCCCCAACCGTCCTTGGCTTTTTTTGTGCCCTGACTTTTCTCGGGTGTGCTGATATAGAAAACTCACGCCGTAAGACACCAAGCCGCTAAGTATAAGTTATTGATCGCAAGAGGGGGTGTTCATCATTGGTATCTGGAACCTTTGATCGAGCTTCGCTC
>JAFTFA010000071.1 GCA_017449785.1 Muribaculaceae bacterium
CGACGGTGCATTGGAGCGCTTGCAGGGCGACTACGGCTACATGGACGGAACAGGTAATTATCACTATTACATTAAGGACTATCAGGGCAACGTGCTCACACGCCAGACGGCCAACCTCAGGACGAAGGGGCAGTGCATCAGCTACACCTACGAGCAGGGCCGCCTCAAGCGGGTGTCCTATCCCGGGCATCCCGAGAATGATGTCATCTACCACTATGGCGACGGGAACGCCGAGCAGGGCTTGCGCGGTCGGGTCAAGTTCCGTGAGGACGGCAGCGGCGGCACTGAGTACCACTATGACCTGTTGGGCAACGTCAACCGCATGAAGCGCACCGTCACCGTTCCTGGCAACACAATCGCCACGGCCGAGATGACATGGACCTACGACAACTTCGGCAAGCTCAAGCAGATGGCTTTCCCGCGCGCCAACGGCTTCAGCGAGGAGGTCACCTACCACTACGACCGCGCCGGACAGCTGCAGAAGGTATATAATAGCGACCTGGCGGGCTACCATTATGTGAAGGAAATAGGCTACGACGAGTTCGGCGACAGGGTGTACATCAAGTACGGCAACGGCGACAGGACCACCTATAGCTATTATGCCGACAACCGACGGCTGTATCAGATGGTGACTCTCTCAAACACCCGTCCGTGCATCGCTGGGCGTATGTACAATTACGACAAGGTGGGCAACATCACAGCCGTGTCGACCATATCGAGCAACCTGTTGCTGCCCGCAATCAACCATACCTATAGGTATGACGCGCTGAACCGCCTGGTCGAGGCGCATGGACGGAGCCTGGATAACTCCAACCTCTACGGCCTGAACATGGAGTACGACAACATGTACCGCGTCACGTCCAAACACCAGTCGATTCAGCAGCAGGATGTCCAGTTCACCGGCAAGTTGTTTGCGGGATACAGCCTGGACTACAGCTACAACCAGACGGCAGGCAAGCGGTTCCAGATGTCGACGGTGAGCGACACCAACTACCGCACGGCAATGGTCGAGCCGACGAATGGCGACAGCATCCGGGAGGCGCATTCTTATGAGTATGACAATAATGGCAATATCCTTTACGTTAATACATCAAGAGTGAAGCCCGACATGACAACCCAACCAGATACCGTGCAGCGTGCCCGTGAGGAGCGGTTCCGCTGGGATGAGGAGAACCGCCTGACGGCTCTCTCGCAGAATGGCTACGTGTCGCACTACTGGTACGACGCCGACGGCGAGCGCACGGTCAAGATGCACGGCGGCAACATGGCGGTGTTCGTCAACAGTGAGCGTGATGGCCGCTCGCTGGACTCACAGCAGACCACGGCCTACTTCAGTCCCTACTTCAGCATCCACGAGGGCCGGTTCACCAAGCACCTGTACATCGGCAGTGAGCGCATCGCCTCGATGACGGACGAGTTGAAGCCCGGTGACGTGAGCAACTCACCCGCCGGCGGCTACAACATCAGCCATGCCGGTTATGGTGTCGACGTGACGCAGCTAAACATCCCCTACGCCTACAAGTGCGCCGCCATGCGCGACTCCGCCGAGGCCAACTATGCCCATTTCGGCTTGCCCAATGCGCTGGATGGGCAGACACGCCAGCTGCGCGAGTTCGTCCTCCCGGCCGGTGGCGACAACGAGGCGGAAGCCCCCGCGCTGCGCAGCGGCGACAAGGACAACTACAACGGCAACATCTGGTTCATCCACAGTGACCATCTGGGCAGCTCCACGCTCGTCACCGACGGCAACGGCGAGGCCAGCCAGCAGGTGGAGTACCTCCCCTACGGCGAGGTCTTCCTCGAGCGCCAGAATGGTGACTACGCCACCCCCTATAAGTTCAACGGCAAGGAACTGAACGAGGAGACCGGCCTGTACTACTACGGTGCAAGGTACATGAATCCGCGCCTCAGCATCTGGTACGGCTGCGACCCCCTGCAAGAGAAATATCCGGATGTCAGCACATACTGTTACACTTTTAGTAATCCAATAAGGTTTATTGACGAATATGGGGACAAGCCACAAAAATCTAGAATTGAATATCGTGGGAATGGCATTTTTGGTATCAACATTAATTCTTTAAGTGCATTCTCACGAAATGACTTTAAACGTAGGAACAATGATCCACGCAACTGGACACCTGGTGAAATTGGAATTAACACAACTGTGGCAAAACTGTTAACAATCACAGAATACACTTCATTAACTACAAATTCAGACTACTCAGCAGCAGGTGTAGATCAGAATGATGCATATCTCAAGACACGGGCAGAATTAGCGAAATCTACAGGATTGCCAGATAAACGAGTACGTTCACATGAGGTTTTTGCTTTAGGATCTTGTAATTCAAAGTCAATAAAAGGTAGTGCAGCTTTCATGATAATGCTAAATGTCGCAGCAGTTGCATTGGACTATTATGTGTTATTTAGCGCGAATAGTGATTATGAAGCTATTATCAACCAAAAGATACAACTTCAAAGTGCTATGGATGCAGTCCTTAAATATATGGAGAAAAATGATATACCATCAAAATACAGAGACAAACACAATTTAGGTGCAATCATTAACTATGTTTTCCAAGGAGAAAATTTCACTGGTGACCAAAGAATTTCAGAGTTTGGAAAATTAATTCTCAAAGCCAATGGCAGATATGACAAAAACAGCAATCAATATGTCCCATTTATTCAGAAATAAAGCTATATACTTTTTCTTTGCTTTTGTTCTTCTTATTATTTTATTTTTATTTAATAATAAATGTAATAAGAATGTGTTTCTTGAAAGGAAGTTACAAGGTACATGGAACATCTGCTGGGATAGATGCACTTGGAAAAGAAAATACAAATATCATTTTATTCAATTACCTATACAAATCAATGAGAATCTTCTGGTTTTTCCCAGTGTTGTCGTTATGGGTGATAATAAGACCCAAAGTTTTATGTCTATTGATACTCCTTTAGATTCAAATTCACTTTCAAAAGGAGATTATGAGCAATGGATGTGTTTATGGAGTATAGTCGACTCAGATTATGATTCGATCCAAATCTCTTGTAAAAATAGCCCATGTGATGGTAAATATAAACTATGCTTTTTCAAAGAATATGATACCATAACTAATTCAATCCATTTTTTCTTATCTTTAAGAAATGACTCGACAAATTTGACATTAGAAAAAGAGTTTTCATGGTTTTGGGGGCGCCCCGCATATATAGATGATTGGGAAAATGAATCAAGATAATTTGTATATCACCTGAATTCATCCAGGGCAAAAGATTATTACTCAAATGGCAGTCTCAATCCAATCTATGTTGGTTGTACTAAAATAGACTCAATGTCTGAGACTATAATTAATTGAAAATAAACAAATTATTATAACATTATTAGCAATGAAGATTATTAAAAAACGAATTCGGAATGTTGAGCAATACACCAGCCTGTTCGCTCAAAATGAAGAGATATACATTGTGTCTAGTCTCAAAGACATAGATTCAAGCGTTCTCCAATTAGTCGGATTCACTGGGGATTTGGTGGAAGGCATAACAATCCTTCCCAAAGCTGTAGGCCCAGTTTCTGATTACAATGCAAATGGGAAATATCTTAGTCATAAAGATCGTCCGAAAGAAACTGTTTATCATTCGGTGTGGCATAGAGATTGGCATGGCAATTATGGTTTTGCCGATATGCCGTATGAACGCTATCAACGGACATATATCCCAGCCCCTAACGTTGAGATTACAATCATTGACAACAATGGTGAAACATTAGTTGCCACAAAAGGAATTGAAAACTACAAATAAAAGTACTACAAAAGAAATGAGAG
>JAFTFA010000072.1 GCA_017449785.1 Muribaculaceae bacterium
CATAATGCGATTTATCAGTAGAAACAATCGCATTGGGGTTAACTCGTTGCAGCAAGTCCGCTGCCGGTTCATCAGAAGGGTCTTGTGCCACGAGTTTACCACTAATAGCAAGTTCAAGTATTTTAGACTTGACTTGAACAATACCTCCATTGATGGATTCAATTGAATCTTGAATATTATCAATAATACTTAGATAATGTACTAAAGAATTTACAATTCTTGTTTGTTCATTCAATGGAGGAAGTGGGAAAGCATAACTTTTAAGTTTTGCGATACTCGTTCTTAGTCGAGTGACTCCTTGAACATTTTCATTAACTTGATTCTGAAATAAAGGTGAATTTATCGCATATAACAAGTAACTGATATTAAGCAAACTAGATGGCTTCAGTTTTACGGCATCAGATGAGAGAACATACGCTTTATCTTTATTGGGACAGATGATTGCTCTACCAGCAGGCATCATCTTTGCTATTACAATATCACCGCTATCAACAATGCTTCTTTGAATATCTTTTGCATGTTCAAAGGTGGTATATCTAACGTTGTCATCTCTCCATCCATATTCACCGATATTACTCAATTGTATTATACGAACTTCCCTGTCAGTTGTATAGTGTGAAGATTTGAGATTGCTACCAAAGGGTCCATCTGCCATATCTATTGCAATATCTTCAAGTTTGACCCACACCCAGCCGCTTGGAAGATTCCAGTCCGCATAATGCGGCTTATCGGTAGTTGTAGCCGTTTTTTTTGAGCGTTTTATTTTGCCCTCGGCGATTAGACGTTCTTTCTCTGCCTTGACACGAGCGAGCAGCACACTTGCTGGCTCATTGTTGGGGTCTTGTGGCACAAGTTTCCCACGAATAGCGAGGTCAAGAATCTTTTGGCGTAGTTGTTTTGTGTCCATGTTTTATTCTTTAATATCAGCCAAAAGTGCTACGAGTTCGTCAATCGCATTCTTTATATTCTCGCCTTTCTCTAGAATTATATCCAAAAGCTCTGGAAGCGAGTAATCACCATCATCGTTATCAGATTTAATCCAAGTGATGTCAAGGCTGGTCTTGTCACGTTTGAGAATTTCATCAATCGTGAATTTACGCCAACGTCCGTTGGGATTGGTTTCTGCGTTGAAAGTTTCAGTGCGGTGGTGTCGGTCTTGTGGATTATAGCACGCAATAAAATCTTCCAAATCAGATTCTTTGAGAGGATTTTGTTTAAGCGTATGCTTAATATTTGTGCGGTAGTCATAAATCCACACTTCGCGAGTGTGCGTAACTTCCGAAGCGGGTCGTTTCTCAAAGAAAATTACGTTGGCCTTAACTCCAGGGCGATAAAATATGCCAGTAGGCAAACGCAAAATAGTGTGTAGGTCACACGTTTTAAGTAAGTTTCTTCTAATAGTTTCGCCACCGCCAGTGTCTTGAAACAGGACATTATCGGGAACGACAACAGCGGCAAGACCGCCAACGCGCAACATGGATTTTATATGTTGCACGAAGTTGAGTTGTTTGTTGCTTGTTGAAACTATGAAGTCTTGACGCACATAGTTGTCTTTAGCCTTTTCTTGAACGGTCACCAAATTACCCTCTTTGTCTTTTTTCTCCACCTCGATTGTTTCTGATGATTTGGTGCCAAAAGGTGGATTGGTGAGAACGTAGTCGCATAGTTCGTTGTCGGCTGGTGCATGAGCCAAAGAATCTTGGCACTTAATGGGCGGTACTCCATTAAATGTTCCTATGCCGTGAAGCAATAGGTTCATCAAGCACATTCTATAAGTGCTGTCAACAAATTCAGTACCGTGGAAAACTCTGTCACGCAAAGCGATGTTAAGAATTTGGCTTTGAGTTATACCAAAAAGTTTTTTCACGGCAAGCAAAAAACCGCCAGAGCCACAGCATGGGTCGGCAATGCGTGTGTTCACGGTTATGCGAGGATTTACACACCGCACAATAGCATTGATAAGGGCGCGGGGGGTGAAGTATTGTCCTGCGCCTGATTTGGTGTCTTGTGCAATGCGTTCCAATAGTCCCTCATATATGTCACCTTTTACATCTTCGCTTAAACTGTTCCATTCAACATTGTTAATCATGTCAATCACTTTCTTCAAAAGCGATGCCTTTTCAACTTTGTTGCGTGCGCCACGATAAATTTCTCCTATCATGCCCTTTCGTTGTGAAAGGTCGTTGAGAAGATTTGCATAGTATTCTAACAGGTCAGAGCCTTGCATTGAAACAAGGACTGACCATTTGAAGTCTTCGGGAAGGTCTATGCCATCCATACTAAATAGTTGCAAATCTGGAGAAATTTTACTCATCTCCAAATTTTCATCTATCATTTTAAGGAACAGCAAGAATGTTATCTGTTCCAGATAATCGCTGTATGAAACGCCAGCATCACGCAAAGTGCCAGCAATGTTCCATATCTTATTTGTGATTTGGTTGTCTGCCATAAAACTATGCAACAAGTGTTGCGTTTAATTCATTTAATATATTGTTATACTCGCTGCCAAAAAGTTTGTAGAACTTCATTACACCACCCATTTTTTGGAACTTTCCAATTTTGATGGCTTCAATTGAAATGCTTGCATTGGCAGCGATGTGATCGCGGATCAATCGTAGCCATTCCATTTGTTCTTCAGTAAATGGCTGGTTTTTATCTTTTGTGTTTTGGTTCTTCTCAAAGACCCATTTTTTGAACCGCGCATTAACACCATTTGCAAAAGGTGTCAACTCGTCAATTTGCTTCCACTCATAGCGGACGATTTGAATAATGTCTGCCAGTTGCTTGAAAGCAGATTGAGATTTGGTGAATTTGCGGTAAGCGATAAATATATTCTGTTGCGTCAATGATGCCTTAAATTCACGCATTTTCTCGAATAAATCGTGAATCATCGCCTCGGTCAATGGTCTTGTCTTGAAATCTTGACGATAGATGATGTCTAATGCCTCGACTTCATTTCTGTTTTGCTCATCAGAAATGAATTGCCTGAAGCTCTCAATGACATCATCTTCTTGCATAGGTGTAATGTCGGCACTTTTAAGACTGTCAAGAGCAGGGTCTATTGTTTGGTCATTAGCATTGCCAACTCTTAAAAGGAAGTCTCGTACTTTCTTTTTATTGATTGGCAGTGCTGCATTGTGACAACGTTTGGTAATGACTTTTTTAACACATTCCTGCTTTTCGTCTTCGGTCATTGAATCAAACTTGGGAAACTCTTGATGAACTTGCTCGTCAACTTGATCGACTTGATGAGCATTATCAAGATTAGAAGCAAGCTGAAGAACTGAAATACCGCCAGTTATATCCTCAAACTCTTTTCTGTCTTTGGGTTTTAATATTTTGTCTAAACGCACGAGACGCCCAGAAAGTGCTTTGAAAATATCTTCATCGGTTTCAGCATTTGCCACATCATTCAACAATTTCTTAAACGAAATAGTTGGCTTTGGCTCGCCAGTTGCCTTTGACTGCATTTTGGGCGATTCAGTAATACCCACTGCATCGACGACAACATAACCAAGTTTGTCAGTTGTTGCCGAGGGAGTAGATAATATAAGCTCATCATGTGCCAGTGTTCTACGAGCACGCCCCAACATTTGTTCATAGAAATTCTCATTGCGAATATCACGCATAAAGATAAGAATTTCGATACATTTAACGTCTGTGCCAGTCGCTATTTTTGTGACTGTTACAGCGATACGAGGATAATAAGCGTGACGGAAATTGTAAAGCAACTCGCTTTCCTTTTCCTCGCTTTGATAGGTGATTTTTTTGCAAAAATCGTCGCCCTCGTCAAAAACCTCTTTGCAGATACGGATAATATCGTCGGCATGACTATCATCTTTAGCAAAGATAAGAGTTTTGGGCAATTCGTTACGGTCACGGAAGAATGGCCAAGTTTGCCATTTTTCTTTAAATGTTTGGAGAATGAGACGAATGGTGTTGTAATTAACAACACTTCGGTCTAAGTCATTTCCTTGATATTCTTCGTCTTGGTCTACAACTTCCCAACGCTCGGTGCGTTTTCGCTTATCTCTTTTCTGCACTTTGCTCTCAATACGAGCGACAGTGCCGCCGTTGACTGTTTTCTCGGTTTTAATAACGACTGTACCAAATGAACCTACATTTACACCGTCAGTGACAGCTTGTTCGTGGGTGTACTCGCTGACGACATTTTGACGAAAGAAACCATAAGTTTGTTTGCTTGGAGTAGCCGTAAGCCCAATTAAAAATGCGTCAAAATAATCGAATATTTGGCTCCACTTATGATAGATTGAACGGTGGCACTCATCAATGAAAATAAAGTCAAAATATTCGGGAGTGTATCGTGGGTTATATTGGACCTCGCGAACCGCGCCATCATCTGTTTGTATTTCTTCATCGCTGCCCTCTGCAAAATTCTCCAAGTCGTTGCAGAGCATCGAATACAAACGCTGTATGGTAGAAATGGTTACATTTGTAGTGTCTTGAATATAAGACGTTTGTATGCGCTCAATGTTATACAAATCTGTAAACTTCTCTTTGGTGTCGTATGATTTATAATTCTTGAACTCCATTTCGGCTTGTTCGCCCAAATTGTTTGTATCAACAAGAAAAAGAATGCGCCTTGCTCCTGCAAATTTCAACAGCCTGTAAGCTACCGTAACGGCTGTAAAAGTCTTTCCCGCTCCTGTTGCCATTTGAATCAATGAGCGTTGACGATTCAATCCAAAAGAATGTTCAAGACCAGCGATAGCTTTAACCTGGCAATCACGAAAACCTTCTACATCAAGTTCCGGAAAATGCTGCAAACGTTTTCTTAATGTAGTTCCCTTATGCTTAGTGTGTTCCTTGAAATCGGTTATGAGTTGTTGCAGATATTCGGGGCGATGGAAAGAATAAATCTTATGAGAACGTGGCTTTGGGTCTTTCAAATCTTTATATAAAATGACTTCGCTTGTCGCCTCATAAATAAAGCGAACATCATCTTGGTCATAATTGCCTTTCAGTCCATCTGCCTTGTAATCTTCGTTTTGTTTAAGAACATCCGTAGATAAAGAAACGCCTTTATTATCCTCCTTTGCCTCAATGATTCCACAAGGAAATCCATCTACAAATAAAGCGTAATCTACCTCTTTACCCTGCACTGTTGGGAATTCTCTTACAGCGACCCCAATGGCAGCAGTTCTATCAAATTCAGACCTGTCCTGTAGCACCCAACCAGCTGCTTCCAGTTTATCGTCAATAATGAGTCTCGCTTTTGCTTCTGGATCCATATTTCTTATAATTAAGTATTATGCGAAGTTGCTCCGTCTTAAAAAACAAACTCCAGCGTAGTTCCTGCGAGCCGACCAAAGCCCATATAACTACAAAGGAGTTTGTTATGTCGTTATCCATTGGTCTTTTGCAGGTTTATTCCCATTCTGGGAATAAGGTGAACGCAAATTTACAACATTTTTTAGAAATCAACTCTAAAACTCCAGATGAAAGTTTGAATCACGTCACAGAAAACGTCATAGATACGTCACAGAAAACGTCACAGATGCGTCACAGAAAAAGTAATAGGCGTAAAAAAAGAAGCATCGGTCGTGAAATGGCCGAGGTTTGTTGTAACTTTGTGGCGAAAACTTATAAATCGCGGATTGTATGGCGAAAAAACAGAAAGACAGAGGACCCGACTTGATGAGCAAGTATGTGTGGCTGATAGACACTATCTATCGGGCCAAGCGGATCTCGTACAATGAACTCAACGAGCGGTGGAAAAATGACACTGATTTTAGCAGTGGTGAAGATCTCCCCAAACGGACGTTGAAACGATGGCTTGATACCATTGAGGTCCTGTTTGGAATCAACATCGAGAATGAAGGCCGTGGCGACTATCGTTACCACATCGATGATGACGAGAATCTCGCTAAGAAAGGTCTCCGCTCGTGGCTCTATGGCACCTTTTCAGTAAGCAATGCGTTAGTGAGTAGCAAGAGTATCCGAGACCGCATTTTGCTGGAGTATGTGCCCACGGGGCAAGAGTATCTGCAGACCATCATCGATGCGATGAAGGAGAATCGAGAGATACATATTACCTACTACAATCCTTGGAAGGATGAAGAATTTGACTTGATATTGCAACCGTTGTGTGTGAGGCTTTTTAGGCAACGATGGTACGTAATCGCTCTCAACCATTATCCGTGGCTCAGTGAAGATGGTCCAAGAATTTACTCCCTTGAACGCATCAGGGCTTTGCAGGTCAGAGATGAGACCTTCAATATGCCCAACGATTGGAGCGCCGAGGAGTATTTCGAGGGATGCTACGGCGTGATTCGTGACCATGATTACGACAAAGAACTCGTGAAGTTGAAAGTGACCGCTGGCCAAGCCAACTACATTCGTGGGCTCAGGTTGCATGAGTCGCAAAAGGAGATTGAGCGCAATGACATATTCAGCATCTTCACCATGTTCATTCGCCCAACTTTCGACTTTATTCAGGAATTGTTCTGGCAGGGTGAGGATGTTGAAGTGCTCGAGCCACAGTGGCTCCGTGAGGAGATGGCGGCAAAAATCGAGCGTATGTTTAACCGATATAAGAAAGATTAATCCATGAGAGATTTTGCAGCTATAGATTTTGAGACCGCCAACTATGACCGTTCTTCGGTATGTTCGGTTGGTGTGGTCATTGTCCGGGACGGGGAGATTGTGGACAAATTCTACTCGCTCATCCAGCCCGAGCCCAACTATTATAACTACTGGTGCACTCAGGTGCATGGCCTATGCCGTACTGACACCGACAATGCCCCGATCTTCCCCGATGTGTGGGCAAAGATTGAGCCCCTGATTGAAGGCCTGCCGTTGGTAGCCCACAACCGCCCTTTTGACGAAGGCTGCCTTCGCGCTGTCTTCCGCACTTATCAGATGGACTATCCCGAGTACGAGTTCCTCGACACGCTTGCCGCATCCCGTCGCCTGCAACCCGACTTGGAAAACCATCAACTCCAGACCGTAGCCGCCGCCTGCGGCTTCCAATTGGAGAATCACCACCAGGCCCTAGCCGATGCCGAAGCCTGCGCCTGGATAGCCCGTGAACTGCTATAACTTTCATTCGTTTCGTTTTTGGATAAGTGAAACTGATTTAATAACTTTGCAAGCAATAATCACTTAAAACTAAATGTGCTATGACTGATTTTGACATTGAATTCTGTCCACATTGTGGAAGAGAGCTTAATTACATGGCAAATACTTGCTCTGAATGTGGGGAAGACTTGCCTCCAGGTGCTTCTTACTGCCCAAATTGCGGAGAAGAAGTTGATGATTGTTGTACTGAATGTGGAGAGACAATCACAAAAGAGGACGTTGACAAGTACAATCAACTATCCCAGGAGGGGAAAGCAGCCCTACGTGAAGCCTATCTGCAGAACCTAACAGAGAGAAGGGCAAACTATGAGGCGTTGATAAATGATCTAAAGGAGAAAAGAAGAATGAAAGAAGAGCAACACAAAATCAGTAAAGCTCAAGATGAAGCGATAATCAAAGAAATCACTGATTATATCAAATCACAAGTCTCATTTGATTGCAAACTGAGTGCCTCGCTGACTCTTACCTTTATTGAGATAAAGGCTAACATCGTAGATACAGGTTACACCGTCTCTGCAAAAATCTATCAAAAGGACAAAGCCACAGCCTTGCCCAAGTTTGTCGAGTCACTGACAGCGATACATAACATTGTTGGCAAAGGAAAAATGAACCTATTTTAATAACTTTGCACACAATAATCACTTATAACTAAATGTGTATAGATGATGGCAAACATAGAGACATTAATAAAACAAATCTCTAAAATTGTTGTAGAAGAAAGGATACAACAAGAAGAGAAACGCAAACGAGGCGAAAATTTCAATATTTTTAGTGTACTTGGTCTTTCCACAAGTGAGGTTCGGTTGCATTCTGCATTTTTGGCTGAATTATTAAATCCTAATGGTAATCATGGATTGGGCAATCAGTTTCTTGAAGCATTTCTTCAAACCCTGGTTAATAATAAACGAATTGACCCCAGATTTGAGATTGACACAAAATCTTGCAAAGTAAGTGTAGAACATCCTATCGGGGAAATTCCTGAGGATTATTCGGAAGGAGGACGTATTGATTTGCTAATCGAAGACAATAAAAAACATGCTATTGTCATTGAGAATAAGATTAATGCAGGAGATCAATATAAACAGTTGCTCAGGTATCATAATTATGCAATTAAGAACTCTCATGAGCATGTTCTATTGTATTTAACAAAGTTTAGAACAAAAGCAGAAGAGTATTCTGCTGAAGATGTAGACTATCAATGTATAGGTTACAACGATGATATTCTCCCATGGCTTCAAAACTGCCTTGGTATCGCAGCCGTTCATCCAATAATTCGAGAAACAATCAGGCAATATATTACAAATTTAAAAGACATTCTATCAATTATGGAGCAGAGCAATTTATCAAATATGTTAGATATTCTCACATCAAGAGAGAATGTTTCCACGACTATAGACATAATTACTCAGAGTTGGGCAATTCAAAACAGAATAAGAGAGATATTCATCAATGACATCTCTGACTTGTGTAAAGATTTAGGTTTTTCATTTATGTGCGATGATGGCGTGAAAACAGCTAGCAATAATAGTTGGATTCATATTCGAGACGACAACTACAAAGATATTGAAATGAAAATTGGTGTTGAGAGGCATACCAATTATGATGGATTTTGTATGTGTTTTGTGCCTTTAAATGGGAAGGCTGTAAATGGTGATTATCGTTTTTGGGCCAACGGAAGTGAGCCAAATATAAATTATCCTTTTGGATGGATGTATCTATGGAGTGAATCTGGTGAGCCAAATTCAGGTATTTGGTGGAGATGGGACAATTGGTCGACATTGCGAGATATGGCTAATGGCTCAATGCTGGCTTATATAAAAAGGCAACTGTTAAGAATAAAAGAGGAAGATGCTTTTAAGAAGATGAATGATTTATTGGAATAATGTAGATTCTATTTTTGTTTATAAATATATGCGATGCTTCAATTAATTTCTAATAGTGACCATTATGGGGAGGTACTTGGTCGGGGGCAGTCCGTAAAGCGCTCGTTGTGGATTGGGACGGCCGACATTAAGGACCTATATGTGGAGGTTGGCAAGGAGAAGAAGCCTTTTCTGGCGGTTATCGCTTTGCTGATTCGACGAGGTGTTGAGGTGAGGCTGATTCATGCTAAGGAGCCTGGGCCGAACTTCCGAGAGGATTTTGATAGGTATCCCGTGCTATATGACCGGTTGGAACGAGTGCTGTGTCCCCGGGTTCACTTTAAGATGCTGGTCTTTGACTGCGAGGAGGTGTATATTGGTAGCGCTAACCTCACGGGTGCCGGCATCGGCATGAAGAGCAGCGATAAGCGAAACTTCGAAGCAGGCATCCTGACCGATAATCCTCTAATCGTCGAGCAGGCCATGAAGCAGTTCGACGACGTCTGGATGGGCAAGCACTGCAAAACCTGCAAGCGCAAAGACTATTGCCCAGACCCCATCGTATAAGTTTTTTCAAGAAAAATCATCATCATGACGCGCCTCTGCCACAGAATGGCAGGGGTCGTCTTTTTCTTTGCACCATGGACAAGTACCTGTTTCTTGACTTTGATGGTGTGCTGAATACTGAGTTTTATCAGGATTTGCTGATGTCTCAGGGGAAACCATTTCGAGACAAACATGGGCCTTTCTTTGATCCGGTGACTGTTGAACAGTTAAAGCGAGTCATTGATTCAACTCATGCTGATATCGTAATTGAATCATCGTGGAAGTACCTTGGGCTGGAGGCTATGCAGGACATGTGGACGGATCGACAACTGCCTGGTCGTGTTATCGACATCACGCCGTCGGTTGTCAGCGCCAGTTGGTCACTTGACGATAACGGCCTGGATACGAGACAAAGCAAAGGCATTGAAATAGACTTTTGGCTTTTCGAGAATGCCACCCGAGACGCTCGATACGTCATCATTGACGATGAGTATGTAATACTGGATTCCCAGTTACCGCACTTTATCTTGACCAATCCTTTCGATGGCATCACGGACTTGCTGGCCGACCGTGCCGTAGCGTTACTCAACGGCTGAAATATTTGCACATCTGCCACAGATTGGCCGAGGCATCTTTTACTTTTGTGGTGACAAAACAATTAATAATATTTGAAATATGGAACAAACAACAGACAATCTCATTTATCCCTTGACCATCATCAGGGATCGCTACCACGAGAGTCTTTACGAATATTTGGCGTTCAATCTTGAGTCATGGGATGTTCCCAAAGCAATCAATGACGACGGACTTGATTATTGGAGCTTTTGGCTCCATGAAGCCCAGAAATACATCATCGGCAAGGGAGATACTGTGCAAGAAGCATTAGAAGACCTGAAAGCCAAACTGGAGCCAGCGCCTGAGAATCCACTTGTGGACAAGTTTCTGTTCATTGACTTTGAACGAATCATGGACATAGGCAATAAAGATGCTGTTGAGAATCTGCTATTCATTGTGGAACAGACTCACTGCAAAATCATCATCACATCAATCTGCCGTCGCGATGACCCTTATCAAGTCAAAGAGTTGTGGAAGAAATACCAGATGCCAATAGAGTATTATTCCATGACTCCGATACTGACCGAAAATAATTACAAGGATCCAGTGACTGGAGAGCCATTGGAAATGAAGGAGTATGGCTTTGGTATAGCACCCGCCGTGGAAATTGGCGCATGGTTAAATACTCATGTGACTCAAGATTTCCTTTATGCCATCCTTGACTTCGAAGACTCTATTCACTTTAATCACCAATCAGCACATCTTGTGACTGTTGACAGCAAGAAAGGATTTACCAGGGCGAATGCCAACGAAGTCATAAGCATTCTGAATGGTAAAACTTAATACTACAATATTGTTTCACATTTAAAACGTTTTATTATGAGCAAAGTTTTTAGAATTACGCCAAAGCGCACCAGGCGCGTCAACGGGCAAGTCATCACGCCCGAAATGGTCATTACAGTAACAACCCGCCAACATTGTATCAACCCGTTCTACAACGGTGCTGTCGAGGTCCAGGAGCAGTACATGCGCATGTACCAGTTCGACTACAAGAAGGCCTGTATGAGCGCTGCCGACTTCACCTACCAGGCACTCGACTGAGATGCAATTTTGAAATTTGATATGTGATGTTTGGTTAGCCGGGCTTTGAGCGCCTTTTTGGCCATTTTTACTTGATATTGTTCGTCACGATGCCCGCATCGCTCCTCAAAGATTAATTAAAACTGCCTCAAAAATCCATCTCAAATCCTCGGCAAAAATTTCAAAACAGCATCTCTGCACATTTTCATCAAGAAAAACAACAATTGATTACACCTCTGCCACAGATTGGCGGAGGTGCAGTTTTATTTTGCAGCGACAAACAAAACAATGTGCGAACTATGATTGAATTACAAGATTACGACATCCAGCTCATTGAGAGGGAAATCTATTTGAAATATGACCTCACACCATGCGACTATGCGGATTGTGATTGCCTGCTATCTTTGCGTAAGGCGATGATTAATGAGCGGGTATTGGCGCATCAGGAGGAGATATTACCCGACATTATCGCTTTCAATGATGCGCTGCGAGAGGCATTGCGGGAGATGTACGACAGGGCACATCTTGTGTGGAACAGCATCAAAGAAAACAAGACCTTCGGCGATTACATGGAACTGACGGCAAAGTGTTTCCTCAGCTGCGACTACCCCGCATTACATCCCATTCAGGATAATGACAGGGCAGATCTGTGGTGCGCCATCTGCGACAGCGGATGGAACCCGCTGTATGAAGATGGTGTTACGCTGCCAACCCTGACGTTTCCATCGAACGTGGACGAGTCCTTCGATTATCTCACAGGCCTAGATTGCCCACCGCCCAATTGGAACGAGGGCTTGGACCAAGAATTGACCAAGGACTTGCATCTTATCCAGCCTTTCCACCATCTGTTTGACCACATGAACTTCGCTATCACCGACTTCATCTACGTGCGTCAATTCGAGACAGAAATCAATATAGAAATCCATAAAGAACTTTGAATCATTATGGCAGAGAAAAAGAAGCCAAAGAAGGGTCAAACAGATCCCTTCAATCCTGATTATTTTAGTTATATCAGCGATTACCAACTTGAAGAGGTTTGGAACACCAACAATACTATAGCGCAGTTGATTGTGCCACGTTTATTAGCGTTTAAAGATCTTGATAAGCATGGGTATCCTGGAGATTTCAACGACATGCGTGCTTGGAACAAAGCGATTCAAAAGATGGCGGATGCTTTTGAATTGATGAAATATGTACAGACGTTGTCTAAGGAGGAAGAAGCCATCGTTGCAAAGGGGCTGAATCTTTTCTGCAAATATTTCCGTCAACTCTGGGACTAATGATATAACAATTATACAATCACAATATGGAAGACAAGAAAAATAATCAAGTGATAAACGAGCCCGAATGGGGCGACAGGTCAACGTTGAACCAATATCAGCAGTCCTCGATTATCAAGGCGATAGGCGTCGGTGGCGGAGGCATTAATGCTGTCAATCAGATGCTTTTTCACATTAAGGACATCAACTATGTTGTCCTCGACTCAGATAGTCAGCAACTCAATCGGTCGTCTGTACCTAACCGTGTGCTTCTGAGACCAGACACAACACATCGTATTGCTACTGAAGAGAGTGAATCCGAGATAGCAGCTCTATTTGACGATGATACCAAGATGGTCATCATTATTGCGGGCTTGGGTGGGGAGACTGGAACCGATGTGGCTCCTGTCGTGGCTCGCATTGCTCGCGAGAAAGAGGTAGCACTCACCGTTGGCATCGTGACAATCCCCTTCCAGTTTGAGGGAACCGAAAAGATTCAAATGGCTCTTGCAGGGATCGAAGAGATGCGCAAGCAAGTCGATGCCTTGTTTATAATTGACAACCAGCGCCTGACCGAAATATACAACGACCTAGACCAAACCAACGCATTTGTTAAATCCTATGAAACTCTGACCACAGTTGCCCGCAGTCTCTGCGACATGACTACTGCCTACTATAAAACGTGTATTGACTTCAACGATCTTAACTATACCCTGCACAAAGGCGGTCAAGCAATGGTCTTTTCGGGTTATGCCATGGGTGAACGCCGCGTGACCAAGGCTCTAGAAGATGCCTTTGAATCGCCATTGCTCAAGGATTGCGATATATACTGCTCCAGAAAGATGATGATGACTTTCCTTTACAATCCCTACAGCGAGTCTCCACTTCGGATGGATGAGATGAATGAGATCCAGGAGTTCATAGAAAACTTTGACAAGGAAATGGATGTGATTTGGGGCTTAGCACATGACAACACGCTTGAGGATCAAATCAAAGTGACTGTGTTGGCTTCAGGATTCAATGTATCATACAAGAAGCCAAACACCACTGGGACAAACAAATGAAAGTTGAAACACAAATAAAAACGCTGCTCAAGGTGCTGTCTCAAGGCATCTTTGAGAAAGAGCATATCCTCGCGATGGCTTTGCTGAGTGCGATCGCAGGGGAAAGCATTTTCCTACTTGGCCCTCCCGGAACGGCAAAAAGCCTCGTAGCACGTCGGTTGAAAATGGCTTTTAAGGATAGCCGAGCCTTTGAATACCTCATGTCACGTTTCAGCACCCCGGACGAGATCTTCGGACCAGTCTCGATATCCCTGCTGAAGAACGAGGACAGATATGAGCGTGTGGTGGACGGTTTTCTGCCGACTGCAACCGTCGTGTTTCTGGATGAGATTTGGAAAGCGAGCCCCAGCATTCAGAACTCACTGCTAACGGCCATTAATGAACGCATCTTCCAAAACGGACGCGAAACGATCCATTTGCCCATGAAAGGACTGATTGCTGCCAGCAACGAGCTACCAGCAGAGGACGAAGGGCTTGAGGCGTTGTGGGACCGCTTCCTGGTACGCATGGTGTCCAACTGCATCAATAGCGAAGCGTCATTCTTTAAGATGATTCGCCAGGGGAATAGTCCCGATCCCGTCGTGCCCGAAGATTGTCTGATTACCGATGAACTGTTTGACAAATGGCAGCAGAATATCGACAAGATTGTGATACCAGATGAAATTTGCTATGCCGTTACGAACATACGCAAACGCCTGAAGGAGGAGACCAAGAATGACGAAGTGAACGAGATGGACTATTATGTCTCGGATCGTCGATGGAAAAAGTGCTTCCGTCTGATGAGGGCATCTGCTTTCCTGAATGGTCGTAAAGCCCTCGACATGACAGACCTGCCCTTACTGATACATTGCCTGTGGAATAAGGCAGAGACGATAGCTACAACGGTGGATGTCGTACTGAAGGGCCTCACGGCATCAATTTATGACCGACTTGACAAGATTGAGAAGGCTCTTGAGCAAGAGTTGAAGTTCAGTGCCGAGCCTGTAATCAAGCAGAAAGACAAGAAGAAACAATCAGAATCCTTTCTCTTGACCAACTATATGTATTATTCGTTGCGTGATTTTCCCAAGGGGCAGTGCCTGTTCTATAAGCATGATTACAATCACCTTGACTCCAAGAAGCCCGTGGATGGCATCATCTATCTGGATGAGGCAAAAAACGCGTGGATCGTTCGTGCTATCTATACAGGCACACCATTTGATTACAAAGTCAAGACGACCTCTCAAGTGAAAAAGGTGAAACTGTTGAAGTGCAACGCCGGTATCATTGTTGACGGCGTGCCGTATGGCTTTGAGGGGATGGTAAATTCCGCTCTTAGTGGAGAAGTTGGGACGGTCAGCGATACCTTGGTGAAAAATTGGGCCGAATCAGCTCTTGAATTGATGAACAATGACTTGCGTCCTCAACTCTCGCAGTTACAAGAGCAATTTGCTAAGGCCGAGCATTTGTTCCTCTCGAACGATGACCTTAAACTGGCCAACAAATATCTGTCGCAATGTGAGAAGAGATTCAACGAGGTGGCCGTGAAGGTACATAATGCAAAAGGGTTGTTATGAGTAATGAGATAACCGACATCGCTGAGAAATTGCAGAAGTATGACGAGGCCTTTGACTTCTATATGGATCGAGGTCAGTTGCCCGACAGCATCCCTCAGGGCGATTTGCTGGGAGGTGTCATTCGTCAGACGGTTCAAGACAACCCTCAACTGGAGAGCCAGGACCCGTTGTGGATTGAGGTCCTGAAAGAGGAGCTAATGAGGTTCATCGAAGCCATGCTGAAGTTGTTCCAACCCATAGAGGAAAACTATCGGCGAGAGAAGGCTCTTATCACTGCTTTTGCAGCTGGCGAGACAAACTGGAAACGAAAGCTTTGGGGACAGGTCTATCGTACCATCAAGTTTGAGTACAAACCCCATGAGGTCAACATTGACGGCTATGTTGAGCAGATGAAGAACGAGAACCTGGACGATGTTTTCGCCTCAATGATCAAGGATTGGGATAAAGCATGTGACCAAAGGGTGGAACGCTTGAAGGTGTTGACTATCCGAAGAAATGAGAAAACGTGGGAACATCATGTAAAAGAATGGGGGTTTGCCGATTACGAACAGCGCAAGAAGATTGAGAGGCTGGTATATTCCTATCCTGCACTCGCTGAGATTGTCCGCATCATGGGCAGGGAAGAGCCTAAGCGTGATGACGAGATGGATGATACGATTAAGCGTTATCTACCCCTGTTGCCCTCTCCACCAAAGCCGGCTGTGGAGATTGACGAGGTATCCAACGGCAATGACCTGAAACATGTGCTTCCCGTTGAAATGGCCATAATGGCGGATCCACAGACTGAGGACTTCTTCTACCTCAAGTATGCCACCAAGAAGCTCCAGTTGTTTGCTAACAAACCAAAGATGGAAAGCCAGATGAAGGTGGAGCAGACAAAGAAAAAGAAACCACGATTGGAGAAGGGACCAATCATTGTCAGCCTTGATACAAGTGGCTCGATGGATGGAAACCCCATCAAGCTTGCAAAAAGCCTGCTCATGCAGTTGCTCCGAATGGCTAAGAAGCAGAAACGCAAATGTTATCTGATTACCTTCTCGGTGAGAGCCAAGACCCTTGATCTTTCTCGTCCAGGCAGTTGGAGGAAGGTCAGCAGTTTTCTCGACAGCACCTTCACTGGTGGTACCGATGGAGAACAGATGCTCAATGCCGCATTGAAGATGTTGCAGACATCAAACTTCAGCATGGCTGACGTGTTGATCATTAGCGATTTCTACTTTTCGAACCCGAGTAAGGTCACGAGAGACAAGATGACAAAGGAACAGAATAAGGGCACCAAGTTCTATGGACTGAATATCGACGGCAGTAAAAACAATTATAATGACATATTAGATAGAATATGGAAAGTACAAATAAGAAGCAGCCGCAGTTTTGGATAAATCCCAATACCAGACTGCGTTTCCCACAATTCTGCCTTGAATGGCAATCATGTGACAAGAGCGATTTATTTGCTTTCTGCAAAATGGAGCATCCAAGGCGCAAGACCTATATGGCTGGCCATGCGTTCACCTCGTCTACAGTGAGGATTATTCACGGCTGTTCGTCTTGTACCATGAGGACCAGCAATTCGAGAACTTGCGTCTCCAGAAATGGCTGAGGGAGAATATTCGGGACACAATCACTGCAAGAGCAACTATTGCTTTGCCCAAAAGGCTGCATGAACTCGAAGACAAACACCAGTTGTATGCCCAAAGCGTCATAGTCAAGAAATTGAGGAAAGGCATCTTGGGACAATGCACATATGATAACCAAATCCGCCTGTCACCACTGATCGTGATTTTCCCACCGGCTTTGATAGACGAGACGATATTACACGAGATGGCACACATCAAACATCATCACCATCGTAAATCCTTCTGGAACTACCTGTCCACCCTGTTAGGCAGCGATGCTAAGGAAAAGAAACTGCTCTACGACATGGCCATCTCCAAATACTGGGAACTCTACACCTTCGTGATGAAATAACGAGATTAAAGCATTAATATCTCTCCGAATAGAGGGTAGAAAAGTTGTGTTAATTTGAGAAATATTGAAAACTGTTTAATTGGTTTTAATGAAGTAGAGATGTTTGGGGTGTTTGTTGTGGTCTTGGTGGGGAAAGATGGGAAATAGGGAGGAAATTTGTGGGGAAAAGAAAAATTTTTGCAAGAATCTTTGCAGATGTGGGGAAAATGTGGGGAAAACTGGGAAATAGAAAATCGCTAAAGTCTTTAATTTCAAGGCTTTAGCGATTATTTTCGAGTCAAACTCGTACCCAGAGCCGGGGTCGAACCGGCACGGGTGTTACCCCATTGGTGTTTGAGACCAACGCGTCTACCGATTCCGCCATCTGGGCGTATAAGCGGGTGCAAAGGTAAGTCATTTTTTTGAATTTGAGGCAAAAAAATGGGCATTTTTTGCATTGGTAATGTTTTTTTAGTGGATGCATGGGGGATTGGGAGGCGGTTTTTTGTACTTTTGCGGCAAAAAATTGACAATGACAGCAATGGACAATAACCAGACCAAGAAGGAGAATCCGTTTGCCCGTACCGAACTGCTGCTGGGTGCGGCGGCGATGGAGCGGCTGGCGCAGAGCCGCGTAGCGGTGTTCGGCATCGGTGGCGTGGGTGGCTATGTGGTCGAGGCGCTGGCTCGCAGCGGCGTGGGTGCGCTTGACCTGATTGACGACGACACGGTGAGCGTGACGAACATCAACCGCCAGATTTTTGCCCTGCACAGCACCATCGGGCGAGCCAAGGTGGACGTGGCTGCCGAGCGGGTGCGCGACATCAATCCTGACTGCCGGGTGACGGTGCACCGCATGTTCTATCTGCCCGAGAATGCCGACCAGATCGACCTGTCATGCTTTGACTATGTGGTAGATAGCCTGGACACTATCACGGCCAAGATGGAGATCGCACGGCGGTGCCTGAGGTTGGGCGTGACACACATCTGCTCGATGGGTGCGGCCTACAAGATGGATCCGATGGCCTTCAAGGTGGCCGACTTTGACTCGACGCGCATCGACCCGCTGGCGAGGATGCTGCGTAAGCTGCTGCATCGTGAGGGCATCCACCACTTCAAGTGTGTCTATAGCGAGGAGGAGCCGCGTTTCAACCCCGATGTGCCGGTCTATGTGGACGGGAAGAAGCAGCCGGGCAGCAATGCGTTTGTCCCGGCGGCTGCGGGATTGCTCATCGCCCGCGAGGTGATCGTGGACCTGACGTCGGGTCTGGATTGAACATGACTGATTGCCCCAATAAAACAGGCGAGCCAGCGGCATCGATTGCTGCTGGCTCGCCTGTGGTCAATGGAGCGCGAATCCTCGCTCACGGCCACTATCGTGGAATTATCTCTTCCTCTTCTTGGATCCTTTCTTGCCTGACTTTGATGAGCCGGAATTGCTGCTCTTGCTATCCTTGGAGGATGACTTGTCGCGCTTGGCCGAGGAGCGCTTGCTGCCGCCGGATTTCTTGTCATTGGCAGCTGCCTTGGCGGCTTCGGCCTTGGTGGGAATCTTGATCTTCTCACCAGCCTTGATCTTGTTGCCGTCCTCGATGCCGTTGGCACGCTCGATGTCCTTGACCGACACGCCTGTCTTCTCGGCAATCTTGGTCAGGGATTCACCTTTCTGGACAGTCACCTCGGTGGGCTGCTGAGGCTTGGAGGCCTTCTTGCTCGACCTGCTGGACTTGCTGCGCGAACGGCGAGCCGAATCATCGCCGCTGGACTTGCGGTCACGCTTGTCCTTGTTGTACTTGTTGTTGCGGTCGTGCCAGTCGCGGTTGTTGCTGCGCGATGCCCGCTGGCGTGCCGTCTGGTCCTCGTTCTTGACGTTGGCCTTCTGGGTGGCCTTCTCGGGGGCAGGAGTGGAGGTATATGAGCCCTTGTAGGGTGCCTTGGTTGCGGCCTGGCGCTCGATGTTCTTGACCTCGTCGAACTGCTCCTGCTCGCTCATGGCCATATCCTCGGCCGACATGGCTTCACTGCTGCCGCCATCGGTGCTGACGGTCGGGGTGATGTCCTCATTGTCGGCACTGGCATTGCTGTGGCTGGGGGCCTTGACCTTGAGGTTATCGCCGCGGCGCACACGCTCACTGCTCATGCCGTTGAGGGCCATGAGTTCGTCGGTGGTCATGCCATACTTGGCAGCGATGGTCGAGACGGTCTCGCCACGGCTCACCTTGTGGTTGATGGTGCGCACGTCGCCGTTGGCCGTGCGGCCGGTGAGGTACTCCTCGGTGGTCGGCGTATCACCGCCGGGCTCAACGATGGGCCGATGGGCATACAGGTCCTCGCGGTAATTGTCGATCGAGTCCTCGCTCATGATGAAACTATAGACCTGTTGCGAGGGCAGCACGAGCATGTAGGGGCGGTTGTCACCCGGGATGACGTCGGCACGGAATTGCGGATTCAAGGTGCGGATCTCCTCGATGGGGATGTTCAGCACCTGGGCAATCTGTGCAAAGTGGATGCGGCGGTTCACGCTGACGGTGTCGGTAATCAACGGTTTGCGGGCCAACGTCGGACTGATGTTGTGCTGCTTGTAGTAGGTCATCGCATAGTTGGCGGCGATAAAGGCGGGCACATAGCCGCGGGTCTCGCGCGGCAGGTATTCATAGATGTCCCAGAAGTCTCCCGTGTCACCATTGCGGTGCAGGGCCTTGTTGACGTTGCCCGGGCCGCAGTTATAGGCAGCGATGGCCAGCGACCAGTCGTTATAGATCTGGTACAGGTTCTTGAGGTACTTGGCAGCCATGGCACTGGAGCGATAGGGGTCACGACGCTCATCGACCAGCGAGTTCACCTCCAGGCCCAGTCCCTTGCCGGTGCCGATCATGAACTGCCACAATCCCGCGGCACCCACGCGCGATGTCGCTGTGGGGTCAAGGGCGCTCTCGACGATGGGCAGATACTTGAGTTCCAGCGGCAGTCCCTCGGCTTCGAGCGCCTGTTCAAAGATGGGCATGTAATACAGGCTCATGCCGAGCATCTCCTCGACCAGCGTGCGGCTGCGATAGACATATCGCTCGATGTGCTTGCGCACCACCTGGTTGTAAGGCATCTCGATGACCGACGGGATGGCGGCCAGACGACGGATGTAGGTCTCCTCCCCCACCTCACCGGGGTTCTTATTCTCGACCTCGGCATCCAGCACGGTATAGTTCTGGAGATACCAGTTGGTCATCATCTTGTGCACATCGGTGTCAAAACTCTCGGGGAAGACGATGTCATCATCGGTGATAGAGTTCTTCAACGAGAGGATATTCTTCTTCTCACGCGGCGCAGCCACCACCGTCAACGTGGCAGCCAGTGCAGCCGAGAGAAGCAATGTCAAGAGTCGATGTTTTCTCATATCCTTTATTATTGTATATATCTTGTTGTTGATTGTTAAGTTCTGGTTCCATTTAGAAATTGATGGCACACTGCAAGCCCAATGAGGGCAAACGCCCGCCGCCGATGGCCGTGTTGTCGATCGATGCCGGCGAGACGTCGAGCGTCAAGTCGGGCGAGATGTCGAAGTGGGCCAGCGATGCGTCCACATAGGCATCCACGATGTTGATCAGATACACGCCCACCATCGCGATGATGCAGATCTCGCGATAACGGCGATAATAGTCTCGCTTGTTCTTCATCACCTTCTGCAGCCAGGCGGTGTCCAGGTCGCTCTCGCTGACCGTCGGCGGGAAGAAGTCCATGTAGCTGCGCGTGTCGGGGTCATCGTCCATCACGTCGCGGTAGCCTCTGGAATAGTCCTTGTACATGCGGTTATTCCAGGCTGTGCCGTAGCTTAGTCCCACAAAGGCTCCCACCACAATAGGCAATTTCCAGTAGCGGCGGTTATAGATCTGGCCCAGGCCAGGGCACAAGGCCGACAGCCACAGCGCCCGCTGCGGGTCGGGGTTGAACACGCGCACCTTGCCCAGCGTGGGCGATGCGGTGGTGTCCATGAGCACCTCCACCCCCTCGAGGCCGCTGATGGAGTCGATGGAAGCAAATGTGATGGTGTCACCGGCGGCATTGACTACCCTGACGGGCCGGGAGGCGCCGTCGCGCACCGTGTCATCGACAACAACGGCGTGCCGCTCATGGTGAAGTTTACGGTCTGGCGATGACGTGACGGCGACACTATCGCCCGTTGCAGTTGCGGTTACAGCCTCCTGGGCCACAGCGGCAGTGCCGCCATCCCACAACAGGAACAGCAGCAATGCGGCCACCAGCCGGCTACACCACGCGCGATATGTCTTGTTACTTGTCACCATCGGGGTCTACAGGTCACGGGTTGTCACGCATTTTTCAGTTTGTCAAAAATGCTGATAATTTTCTCCAGCTCGCCCTCGGTGGTGAAGGGGAAGGTGATTTTACCCTTTCCCGAGCGGTCACACGAGAATTTCACCGGCACACCGAAGGCCGATGACAGGTGACGCTGCAATATCGTGTAGTCGCCCGCGTTGAACGGCTTGCCCTCGCCAGCCTGCTCGCTGCGCTCGCTCTCAGCAGCCTGCTGCATCTGCTTGGCACGCTGCTCCACCTGGCGCACCGACAGTCCCTTCTTGATGGTCTCGTTATAGAGCTTCAACTGCAGCTTGGGGTCATCCAGCGACAGCAGGGCACGGGCATGGCCCATGTCCAGCGTGTGGTCGTGCAGGCCCAGCTGCACCTCGGCGGGCAACTTCAACAGGCGCAGGAAGTTGGCTATCGTGGCGCGCTTCTTGCCGATGCGCTCGCTCAGGCGCTCTTGCGTAAGGTTGTATTGATCAATCAGCTTGCGGAAGGTGAGCGCAATCTCGATCGCGTTCAGGTCCTCGCGCTGGATATTTTCGATCAGGGCCATCTCGGTCACCTCGCTGTCATTGGCGGTGCGGATGTAGGCCGGGACAGTCTCCAATCCAGCCAGCTGTGCGGCACGGTAGCGGCGCTCACCCGAGATGATCTGGTAGGCATTCTCGCCCACGCTGCGCAGCGTCAACGGCTGGATGATGCCCAGCTCGCGGATGCTCGTGGCCAGTTCCTCCAGGGCCGTCTCGTCAAAATTCTGACGCGGCTGGTCGGGGTTAGGGGTGATCTGGCTGATGGGGATCTCATTGATGGCCGACGAACCTCCCGTCTGGATGTCATCCATCGAGATGAGAGAGTCGAGGCCCTTGCCTAATGCGCTTCGTTTCATATTCTTCTTCAGTCGTTATTTTCTATATAGATTTTTATCACTATGATGTACTCTTGTTCACTTGTTGCGGGCGATGATCTCCTGAGCAAGCTGGATGTGGCTCGTCGCCCCGCGGCACGAGGGGTCATACTGCGTCACCGGCACGCCGTGGCTGGGAGCCTCGCTGATGCGGATGTTGCGCGGTATCACGGTGGTGAACACCATGTCACCGAAGTGCCCCTTCAGTTCCTCAAAAATCTCGTTGGCCAAGCGGAGCCTGGCATCATACATCGTGAGCAGGAAGCCCTCGATGCGCAGGCCCGAGTTGAGCTTGCCCTTGATGATGCGGATGGTGTTGAGCAGCTTGCTGATGCCCTCCAGGGCAAAATACTCGGCCTGCACCGGGATGATGACACTGTCGGCCGCGGTGAGCGCGTTGACCGTGATCAGTCCCAGCGACGGGCTGCAGTCGATGACGATGTAGTCATAGTCGTCCTTGACGGCCTCGAGAGCGGTTCGCAGCACGCGTTCGCGGCCTGGTTTCTCCACCAGTTCCAGTTCGGCGCCCACCAGGTCGATGCGCGACCCCAGTAGCTTGAGGTTCTTGACACAGGTATCGACCGTGGCACTGCCGATGGGGTAATCGTCTACCAGGCATTCATAGATGGTCGAGGACATCCCCTTGGGCTCAATGCCCAGGCCCGACGTGGCGTTGGCCTGCGGGTCGGCATCAATCAACAGCACGCGCTGGCCGCTCTCGGCCAGGGCAGCCGAGAGGTTGATGGATGTAGTCGTCTTGCCGACGCCGCCCTTCTGGTTGGCTATTGCTATTATCTTTCCCATTAGTGTGATGATGCAATTTGGTTCATTGACACTGGCTGTGCCTCAGCATTTCAGTTGGTAAGTATCCATCGCTACAGGCCTGCACAATGTTTCACGGGTGCAAAGGAACAATTTTTTGCTCAATAATCATCCAAAAAGTCCGTTAAAATGGGTGAATTGTTCATAAATCCCTGTAATTGTAAATAAATCGTGGAACATTCATTTTTTTGCTGGCAGAGTTCTGCCCAAGAGTGACAAACAATTACCTCCATCCACCACAGTAAAGTGGCCACGTCGTCGCGACGCAGCCACCAGTCGTAAACCTTAAAACATCTTTTCTACTAATAACGGGCCGTACCTAATTTCAATAAACCTCGACCCGCTTTCTATCTGGTCTCTCACATGGCATCGGGCCCGCGACGGGGAGGCCGATGCCAGGCAATGACATGAATCCACTTTAGCAAAATTACGTTTTTTTTCTGAATCTGAGATACAACTGCGCCTAATTGGCTCCAAAAAACAACATTTTAACTGATTTTGACATTGAGAGTAAATAAAATGGTGTAATTTTGCGAGTTATTCGTTTTGGCCGGTCTCTCATCCCAGCCTACCGATAACGATAAAGAACCGGACAATAACCGAAAACAAGAACATAAACAAGACAGAAATGAAAAAGTTAGCTTCTTTGCTGCTGGCAGCAGTGGCATCACTGCCCATGCTTGCCATCCCCGCCCGTCCCGGTATGGTACAGATGCCTCAACCAGACGGCACCCTGGTCACCATCAATCTCGTGGGTGACGAGTTTTATCACTTTAACACTACCGCCGACGGTTACACCGTCCTGCTCAACGAGCAAGGCGCCTATGTCTATGCCCAGCGCGACGGCATGAACCTGGTTCCCACCACTGTCATGGCCCACGACGAGGGCAGCCGCAGTGCCGATGAACTGGCCCTGCTGGCCTCGACGCCCAAGCACCTCACCGACGAGGTTGCCATCGCCGAGTCCCACGTGCGCCGCGCCCGCCGCAGCGTCGATTTGTCTAACTTCGACTTCGACAACTTCCGCGGTTGCGTCATCTTGATTGACTTCACCGACAGGCAGTTCAGCTCCGAGAATCCTCAGGAATTCTATACCCAGATGTTCAGCAGCGAAGGCTTCACGGGTTTCTATGACGTCATCAACGACCGCGACGTGACCTGCCCCGGCAGCGTGCATGACTACTTCAAGGACCAGTCCGATGGTGCCTTCGAGCCCCCGTTTGACGTGTATGGCCCCTATCGTGCCACCTATGGCACCAACAACACCGAGGCCAAGGCCAGCCAGTGCCAGAGCCGAACGGCACAGATCTTCAACAATGCCCTCAAGGCTGCCAACGACGATGTCGATTTCACCAAGTATGACAACAACAACGACGGCAAGATCGACATGGTCTATTTCCTGGTTGCCGGCTACTCGTCAAGCTACTCGGGCAACAACTCGGGTTACCTGTGGCCCCATGCCTCCAACCTGAGCTACACGTTCTACTCCTATGACGGCAAGCGCATCGACCGCTATGCCAGCTCGACCGAGATCTACGGCTCGGAGCTGCCCAACTATGTCTCGGCCATCGAGGGCATCGGCACCGTGTGCCACGAGTTCAGCCACGTGCTGGGCTTGCCCGACTTCTATGATACCGACTACGAGAAGAGCGGTGGCGAAAGCCACCATCCCGGCGGATGGGACGTGATGGCCGGTGGCGCCGACTACAACTATGGCCGTCACCCCGTGGGCTACACGTTCTATGAGCGCTATGCACTGGGATGGGCCAAGGCCACTACCATCGACAGCGAGGGCTCCTACACGCTCGAGCCCGTGAACACCGCTCGCGAGGGCTACATCCTGCGCACCCCGGTGAACAACGAGTTCTTCACCATCGAGAACCGCCAGAAGACCGGCTGGGACGCCTATATTCCCGGCCATGGCATGCTCGTGACCCGCGTGGACAGCACCAACGTGAGCATCTGGACCAACAACAAGGTGAACTGCAATCCCGAGCACAACTACTTTGAGTTGCTGCGTGCCGGCAACAGCACCAGCGGTGACGACAGCAGCGACCCCTTCCCCGGCGCGATGGGCAACATCATGATTACCAACGAGACCTCTCCCAGCCTGGCCACCTGGTCCGGCATGGGCAATGACTTCAACATCGTGGGCATCAACGAGAAAAACGGCATCATCACCTTCAACGTCGCTGAGGAAGGATCGTTGCAGGTACTCGTCGAGGACTTTGAGACCATGCCTGTCTCGACCAGCACCACCGACAAGGACGTGGAGGGCGCATTTGCCACCTGGTCGTTCAACAAGTCTGGCGTTCGCGCTCCCGGCGAGGACAAGGCCAACGACGAGAACAGCGTGATGATGAAGCTGCCCAGCATGTTCTACAGCACGACTCCGGTTTACTACAACTTCTACATGGCCAGCATGACGGTATTCAACCCGTCATCGACTGTAGCCAAGTTCTCGCTCGAGTATGCCCTCGAGGACGACGAGAACGGCAACCCCATCTGGATCACCGCTCTCAGCGCCAAGGGCGAGAACACGGCCGAAGCCCCTGCCAAGAGCAAGAGCAACGTCTACTGGCTGCTGGACCTGAACAACCACCAGCCTGCCCGATTCAGAATCTATGAGAAGGCTGGCCACAAGACAACCGCCAACTATGTCGATGACCTGACCCTGTACTACAAGGGCGAGGAGGGCGGCCCCATCGAGGAGAAGCCTGGTGACGTCAATGCCGACGGCGAGGTGAACATTGCCGACGCCAACTTGGCCATCGATATCATCCTGGGCGGCACTACCGATGCCGAGACCAAGAAGCGTGCCGACGTCAACAACGACAGCGAGGTGAGCCTTGCCGACGTGAACAAGATCATCGACTTGATCCTCAACTGATCAATCAACCTGAATGTTTTTTAATTAACGTTTTTTTATTATGAATAGAGGGACTTCGGCCTATCTTCCAGTAGCCACTGGTGATTGCCTGAAGTCCCTTATCTGTCATTTTAATGTAAGGAAAAGCAAATGAAGAAAAAGTTTTTACTATTGCTCATGGCCCTGCTGGCCGTCATGCCGGCCAGCGCCATTCCCGCCGACCCCACTCCAGTGAAGGTCACCCAGCCCGATGGCTCACAACTCACCGTCACCCTGCATGGTGACGAGTTCTTCCACTTCACCACCACCGTGGACGGCTACACCGTTGTGAAAGATGCCATCGGGAACTACACCTATGCCCGGCTCGACGGCGACCGCCTGGTGCCCAGTGGCCGCATTGCCAGGGACCCGGCACAGCGCAGCGGTGCCGACCGCGCCTTCCTCAACACGGTTCCCAAGGGGCTCACCAGCACCGCCATGCGGCAATCAGGCCAGCAGCGGCTGGGACGCCGCAATGCGGCAATGCGCCGCGTGGGAGCCGAGGGGATGATGGACTATGACAACTTCCGCGGTCTGATCATTCTCATCAACTACAACGACAAGCGGTTCTCGATGAGGAATCCCGATCAATTCTACGACGACATGGTCAACACGCCCGACTTCACGGGCTACACGCTCAACAACCGGTTCGTCAGCATGACGGGCAGCGTGCGTGACTACTTCTATGATAACTCCAATCACATCTTCGACCCCAAGTTCGACGTTGTGGGGCCGGTCAACGTGAACTATTCCTGCACCCATCCCGGCGGCACCGCCCATGCCGAGGACGTCTTCTATGCCGCGCTCGACTCGATCGACGGCTCGATCGACTTCAACGACTATGACATCGACGGCGACGGCTTTGTCGATATGGTATTCTTCCTGGTGGCAGGTTTCTCGGCCAACTATGGCGGCAACAACGAGAACTACCTGTGGCCCCACATGTACTACCTCTACTGGGCACCGCCCCACGACGGCGTGCGCTTCGGCCTGTATGCCTGCTCGACCGAGATTGCCGGCTGGCAGGGCTATTACAGCGACGTGAACGGCATCGGCACCTTCTGCCACGAGTTCGGCCATGTGCTGGGCCTGCCCGACCTCTATGACACCGACTACAGCGACAGCGGCGGCGAGAGCCTGAACCCCGGCGAGTGGTCAATCATGGCAGGCGGCAGCGGCAGCAACTTTGGCCGCAATCCGGTGGGCTACAGCCTCTATGAGCGCTATGCCCTGGGATTCACCACGCCCGAGGTGCTGAGCGAGGCAGGCAACTACGAGATACAGCCGCTCGACACGTCCAACAAGGGCTATCGCCTGAACACCCCCAACGAGAACGAGTTCTTCCTCATCGAGAACCGCCAGGGCGGCAAGTGGGACCGCTACCTGCCCGGCCACGGCATGATGGTGGCACGTGTCGATTCCACCAGCGAGGAGATCTGGTGGCGCAACGAGGTGAACTGCAATCCCAGCCACATGTACTTTGAACTGCTCCGCGCCGACTATAACGGCCGCGACAGTGAGTATGACCCGTTCCCCGGGGCATCTGGCGTGACGGCCATCAGCAACTTTACCACCCCCAGCCTGCTCACGTGGGACAGGAGCTTCAACGACTACTCCATCCACGATATCGCCGAGCAGGACAATATCATCACCTTCACGCTCGAGTCAGACACCTCGATCCTCAACATTGTGGAGGACTTCGAGGCCATGCCGGCCACTACCGACGTGGCGGCTAAGGGTGTCCTGGGTGTATATAGCAAGTGGGACTTCAGCAAGTGTGCCGTTGTTGATGTCACCGACCTGGAATCGGGCAACGGCAACCATGCCGTAGCGATGAAGAAGCCCAGCATGGTGGCTACCTCCAAGCCGCTCAACATCATCCCCTACTCGGTCAAGTACACAGTCTATAACCCGACCTCGAGCGCGGCCAACTTCAGGCTCTCCTACTCGGTGGACAGCGGCAAGACGTGGTTGGCTCCCGAACAGGGAGTGCTCAAGTTGGCGGCCAAGACATCGGGGTCGACAGCGGTGAGCCTGCCCTATGACAAGCCCATCATGATCCGCATCAACCAGACGGCCGGCAGTGACAAGGCTTACTGCTACCTCGATGACATCCAGCTCTTCTACCAGGATACCTGGGGACCCGAGATCACCGTGGGTGACGTGAACGCCGACGGCGAGATCAATATCGCCGATGCCAATACCGTCATTGCCATCGTCCTGGGCGACGACAGCGAGCACGCTGCCAATGCCGATGTCAATGGTGATGGCGAAATCAATGTCGCCGACGTCAATGCCGTCATCGACTTGATTCTTAAAAGCTACTGATCCTGAATCATTCTGGGGGGGCTTCTACCACGATCGTGAAGCAAAGATAGAAGCCCCCTATTAAATTGATACAACTTTAACCTTTTATAACTTGAACCTTAATAATAAAACTTGAATTTAAAGTATTAATATTATAGTATATTAACTAACTTAACTTTTCTACGGTATGAGAAACACTTTGATGTTACTTGTAATGGGATTGATGTGCTTAACGGCCCGTTCAGTCCCCGCCGATCCGACCCCAGGCCGGATTGTCCAGCCCGATGGAACGACGCTCACCGTGACACTGCATGGTGACGAGTTCTTTAACTACCTGACGACCAGCGACGGCTACACTGTGGTCAAGAACGAGGCAGGCTATTACACCTATGCCCGCCTCAGCGGTAACCGCCTGGTTCCGGGTGACCTCATCGCCCGCGATGAGTCACAGCGCTCTGCAGCCGACCGTGCTGCCCTCTCCAGCCTGCCCAAGAGGCTCACCAGCAACTTGATGAGACAAGATGGCAAGAAAATGATGAATCACCGCAACGATCTGCTGCGCGGCATCGGTGCCGGTGGTCACATGGACTACAGCAAGTTCCGCGGCTTGATCATCTTGATCAACTACACAGACAAGAAATTTGAGGACTACATCCCTTCCAACTACACGCCGCTCGGCTTCTACAACGACATGGTCAACGGCCATGACTACAAGGGCTTCACGTTGCCAGCGGGAACCAAGGTGGAATGCATGGGCAGTGTGCGTGACTACTACTACGACAACTCGTTCCAGCAGTTCGACCCGCAATTCGACATTCTGGGTCCCGTGGATGTCCCCTTCGCCAGCACCGATGCCCATCAGTTCAGGTGCGACTCCATCTTCTTTGCTGCCCTCCAGGCACTTGACCCGGAGGTGGACTTCAGCCAGTATGACACCGATGAGGACGGCACTGCCGACATGGTATTCTTCCTCGTGGCCGGTCATGGCTCGGACTACAGCACCAACAACAGGGACTACCTGTGGCCCCACATGAAGGACTTCACCGAGTCTCCCGTGCTCGATGGCGTGAACTTCAAGCTCTATGCCTGCTCCACCGGCATGATCGGCGAGGAGGGCGACTACATCGTGTACAACAACATCGCCGGCATCGGCACCTTCTGCCACGAGTTCAGCCACTGCCTGGGACTGCCCGACTTCTATGACACCGACAATGACGGCAGCGGCGGTGTCAATCACCAGTACCCCTTGACCTGGTCGATCATGGCCAGCGGTTTCAAGACCAACAACGGCCGCAACCCTGCGGGCTACAGCCTGTATGAGCGCTATGCCCTGGGCTTTGCACAGCCCACCTTTATCGAGGGCGAGGGCACCATCTCGGTGCCTGCTCTGGAAAAGAGCAACATGGGCTACCGCCTCAACACGGCCAACAAGGACGAGTACTTCCTCATCGAGAACCGCCAGCGCATCAAGTGGGACAAGAACCTGCCGGGTCCCGGCATGCTGATCTTCCGCGTCGATTCGACCAACGTCGAGGTATGGGAGAACAATCTGGTCAATGCCAACCCCAACCACAATTACTATGAGTTGCTCCGTGCCAACTTCAACGGCATGAACGACAGTCCGCGCGACCCCTTCCCCGGCACCTCCAACGTGACCTTGATCTCCAACGCCACCCAGCCCAACCTGCGCACCTGGGACGGCCAGTTGAGCGACTATGCCTTTGTCAACATCACCGAGGCCGACAGCATCATCACCTTTGACGTCGTGATCGACAAGTCCAAGAGCGCTATCGAGGACTTCGAGAAGATGCCCGTGGGAGCCACCCTCAACGAGCGCGGTGTTGCCGGCGTTTACGCCAACTGGGACTTCTACAACTGCGCCGTTGTCGATACTGCCCAGGTGGGTGAAGGCCACGTCGTTGCCATGAGAAACGGCAGCTACTTCAACACCGTCGAGAACCTGAACAAGATTCCCAAGGTCGTCCGCATCTCGATCTACAACCCCACGTCGACGGGTATCATGATCACGCCACAGTACTCCATCAACAATGGCCAGCGCTGGAAAGGACTGGACGTCTATCCCTATGACTTCTACGTCCCCGCCGGCTCATCCACTGTAGCCACCATCACCAGCTTCCCCACCGACAAACCCATGATGATGCGCATCAAGCAGACGTCAGGCAGCAGTTCGGAATATTGCTTCATCGATGACATCGAGATCTGCTACGAGGAGACCTGGGAGCCCGAGTTCATCTTGGGCGACGTGAACGACGACGGCTTGGTCAATATCAAGGACGTGACAGCGCTCATCAACTATCTGTTGAACGGTGACGAGAGCCTCATCAACATCAATGCCGCTAATGTCAAGGAAGACGACATCGTCAACATCGGCGATGTTACCGCCCTAATCAACCTGTTGTTGAAGAACTCTTAAGCCATCTCGCCCGTTAACAAACGGTCAAGAGATATAACTGACTGATAATGAATTGGGAGTCCCATGAGGATTCCCAATTCCTTTTAACCCCTACCGAAATCAATTAACCAACAATAACAATTTTTTGCATTCTATTTTTGGTGGATAAGGGAAATGGCAGTACCTTTGCAGCAAAGTTGGAAATATTAATACTATTCATCCTAAATGAACATCGCGTTGTGAAACGGGGTGTTCATTTTTTTTAGGAAACGATTTAGCTATTGACCCTGAAAAGTTTTTTCAATGCAAATATCGCGAGTTAATAATTTAAAATCGCATTCTATGAGTTCGTGTAATTCGTGTTAGCCCCCGCATGGTTGGCCATTTTGAAAACAACTAACCCACTGAAAATCAGCATTGATGCTAAAAATCAGTGGGTTTATATAATGCGTTGTAAATCTTGAAAAAATGAATTATCTAATCGTCAAATAATAATTCCAATTGCTCACCATTGACTTTTTTGGAATACTTAGCTTTTACTTCATCTAAAAAAGATTTTATTCTATCAGGATGATTTTTCAAGAACCATTTAATGTGATTTTGAATATACTCATTTCTAATTTTTGTATCATTCAAATCATTTGGAACTCTTAGCATTCTTTCATCAATACTGTCAAAACCCTTAAAAGGACAAGCAAGCCTCTCTTTGGTTTGCTCAATATACTCCTCATTTAATTCTATGCCAATAGCATTCCTTTTAAGTTGTTGGCAAACTCTAAGAGTTGTTCCGCTTCCACTAAAAGGATCAACAACCAAATCACCTTCATTGCTTGATGCTAACACCATTCTTTCAATTATTGCTTCAGGTTTTTGAGTTGGATGAGGTTGTCTACCCTTCTGACAATAATGAACATGAGAAACATCCCACACATCCCCAGGATTTGCACCTCTCATATTGTTTACTTTTCTATAGAACTTTTGAGGTATCCTTATATCATCAAGATTAAATGTATAATTAGAAGATTTTGAAAACATAAGTATATCATCATGGCGAGGTGAAAAACCCTTTGTTTTGCCTATACCTTGAGTATAATGCCAACTAATCCAATTAACAAAGTTCATACCTAAATCTTTCTCCATGATTTGATACAAGTAAGAGATGTACCGAAATCCTATAAACACATAAATTGTGCCGCTTTTTTTAAGAATGCGGTGGCTTTCAGAAAGCCATTTTTTAGAAAAATCTATATAATTGTCAAAATCTTGTTTATCACTCTTATTGCCATAGTCCTTGCCTACGTTGTATGGAGGGTCAGCAATGATCAAGTCAACACTATTACTATTAATTGACTTCAATTCGTTTAAACAATCTCCAAGTATTATATTCGTCATTTTATCCAACCATATTGATGAGCAAGCTCAAGCCAATCTTCAAATGTCCTTTTTGTTGAAGATAAATATTTAGAATCTAGTAGTTTACAAAACTC
>JAFTFA010000073.1 GCA_017449785.1 Muribaculaceae bacterium
TAATTATAACAACTACTACTATTATGGGAAGAATTAATTGCTTTATTCCGTTTGTCAGCATCAAGCAGGCTGAGCAAACCATCCAGAACCTCAAGGATCAGGAACTGGTGAACAAGATTTATCTCCTCGCCACGGTCGATAATCCGGCCCCGGTCGAGGGCTGCGAGATGGTGCCCGTGGACGTGCTCTTCTCGAGTGCCACGATGCGCGAGATTGCCCAGCGTGCCGATGCCGACTATGTGCTGTTCTACACCAAGTATGACACGTTGAAGATGGCCCCGTTTGCCATCGAGCGCTTTGTCAAGCTGGGTGACGACACCCAGTCGGGTCTGCTCTATGCCGACCACTACCACGTGACCGACAAGGGAGCCGACAAGGCCCCGGTGATTGACTACCAGATGGGCAGCCTGAGGGACGACTTTGACTTCGGTTCGGTGATGTTCTTCTGCGGCGCGTGCCTCAAGCGGGCCGTCGAGGCCATGAAGGCCAACTACCAGTTTGCCGGCCTGTATGACCTGCGGTTGAAGCTGTCGCAGTTTGCCCCGATTACCCACATCAACGAGTACCTGTACAGCGACGTCGAGCTGGATACCCGCAAGAGCGGCGAGAAGATCTTTGACTATGTGGATCCTCGCAACCGCGGCCGCCAGATCGAGATGGAGAAGGCCTGCACCGAGCACCTCAAGGAAGTGGGCGGCTATCTGCCGGCCAATCGCGAGGTGAACGGCGAGAAGGTGCCCAACTTCCGCCACATCGAGTTCAACCAGGGCGAGTTTGAGGTCGAGGCCACGGTGATGATCCCCGTGAGGAACCGCATCCGCACCATCCGCGACGCCATCGACTCGGTGCTCAAGCAGGAGTGCGACTTCAAGTTCAACCTGATGGTGGTAGATAATTTCTCGACCGACGGCACCCGCGAGGCCATCGCCGAGTATAATGACCCGCGCCTGATCCACATCATCGCCGACTACTATGACATGGGCATCGGCGGCTACTGGAACCTGGCTGCCCACCGCGCCAACGTGGGCAAGTTTATCGTGCAGCTCGACAGCGACGACATGTACAAGGACGAGCACACGTTGCAGACGATGGTCAACGCCTTCTATGAGCAGAATGTGGCCATGGTCGTGGGCACCTACCAGATGACCGACATCGACCTCAATCCCATTCCCCCCGGCATCATCGACCACAGGGAGTGGACGCCCGACAATGGCCGTAACAACGCCCTGCGCATCAACGGACTGGGCGCTCCGCGTGCTTTCTACACGCCCGTGCTGCGCGAGGTGAAGATCCCCAACACCAGCTATGGCGAGGACTATGCACTGGGACTGAACATCTCGCGTCACTACCAGATTGGGCGCGTGTATGATCCCGTGTACCTGTGCCGCCGCTGGGACGACAACAGCGATGCCTCGCTCGACGTCGAGAAGATGAACCGCAACAACTTGTACAAGGACCGCATCCGCACCTGGGAGCTCCAGGCGCGCATCGCCCTGAACAAGCAACTCGCCGAGGGTGGCGCCAAGTGAGGCACGCCAGAGCGATCACCCTCAATTATAAAGAGAAGGGAACATGGATTATAGCAAGGCGGTAGATAGATTGATCGCCAGGCAACTGCGTGACTGGGACGAGGCTGGGCGCAACTATGCGGCCCTGGCCTCGGCCAGCGTGCGCACGTTGTCGCTGGGCGAGTCTGTCATCCGCCTGCAATATAATCCCGAGCGCCGACGGTCGTCGGCCGCCGCCATCGACAAGAAATCGCTTTCCCGCCGCCGCTGCTTCTTGTGTACCGAGCACCAGCCCGCGCGGCAGAAGGCCATCCTGTGGGGCGACCACTACAAGATACAGGTCAATCCCTATCCCATCTTCTCGCGCCACCTGACCATCGCCGACCTGCGGCACGTGCCGCAACGCCTGGCCGGCAGGGTGGGGGACATGTTGCAGCTGGCCGCGGCGCTGCCCGAGTTTGTAGTCTTCTACAACGGGCCGCAATGTGGCGCATCGGCCCCCGACCATGCCCACTTCCAGGCAGGTGCCAAGGGGGAGATGCCGCTGTGTGACGAGATCCTGCACGCCACGACGCGGCTGTTGGCCGACGGCGACGAGGGCTTCATCGGCTATGTCGATGCTCTGGGCCGCAGCCTGTTCACCATCGAGACGACCACCCTGCGGGCCGCCGAGCGTTACGCCCTGCGCCTGCTGGACCTGCTGCCCGTGCCCGACGGCGGTGAGGAACCGATGGTCAATGTGCTGTGCTGGTGGGACAGGGCCGAGCGGTCGTGGCACATGACCATTTTCCCGCGCCGCAAGCACCGTCCTGCCTGCTACGGCGAGGGCGAGGGCCGGCTGCTGCTGAGCCCGGCCTCGGTGGACATGGGCGGCCTGTGGGCCGTTCCCGAGGAGAAGGACTTTGAGTCCCTGACGTCCAGCCAGGTGCAGGCCCTATTCGATGAGCTGTGCCTGTCGCGTGACGAGCTGGCCCCCGTCATCGGCGGCTATGGCCAGCGTTGGGAATACCTGGGCCCCCTCTAGCGGTCGCGCCCCCCCCGAGAGAGTGATAAAAGAACAAAGAACGATAATTCATCAACGAATATATGGACGAGAAACAGATTCCTCAAGTGAGAGTGGGCATCATGAATGAGCCCGAATTGGACCTGGTGCTCCATGGCGAGTACCGCGTGGACGGTGTCGCCTGCAGCGGCGAGCACCACGTGAGCTGTGTCGAGGGCCAGGTCGAGTGGAACGGGCACCGCTACGGCGAACTGCTGTTCCAGCCCGTCGAGGGCCAGAGCGCCTCGTTCACCCTGCGGGGCGTGACCATCGGCGTGAGTTTCCACTGGAAGCGCCAGGAGGACCAGACCTTCAAGGGTGCGCTCCACATCATTGTGGAGAACGGCAAGTTGACCCCGGTCAACGTGCTGAGCGTCGAGGACTACCTGCTGAGCGTGATCTCGAGCGAGATGAGCGCCAATGCCTCGCTCGAACTGCTCAAGGCCCACGCCGTCATCTCCCGTAGCTGGCTGCTGGCCCAGATTCACACCGAGGAGACCGTCACGCCCGAGGAACGCAATCCCGATGCCGAGGGCGAGATGATGGATACCCCCGAGGAACTGGTCAAGTGGTGGGACCGCGACGACCATGTGAACTTTGACGTGTGTGCCGACGACCACTGCCAGCGCTACCAGGGCATCACCCGCGCCACGACGCCGAAGGTGGAACAAGCCGTGCGCGCCACGTGGGGCCAGGTGCTCATGTATGGCGGCGCGCTGTGTGACGCGCGTTTCAGCAAGTCGTGCGGCGGCGTGATGGAGCAGTTTGAGAACTGCTGGGAGCCGCATCACCACGACTACCTGGAGGCACGGCGCGACGGCAAGGACGAGGCCGATTTCCCCGACTTGACGCGCGAGGACCATGCCGCCGAGTGGATCCTGTCGAGCCCCGGTGCCTACTGCAACACCACCGACCCCGAAATCCTGTCCCAGGTGCTCAACGACTATGACCAGGAGACCAAGGACTTCTACCGCTGGACGGTGGAATATACCCAGAACGAGATCGCCTCGCTCATCCACGAGCGCACGGGCATCGACTACGGGCGCATCCGTGACCTGCAGCCGGTGGCCCGCGGCACGAGCGGCCGGTTGTACCGCCTGCGCATCGTCGGCGAGAAGCGCGAGCGCATCATCGGCAAGGAATTGACCATCCGCTATGCCTTGTCGCCGTCGTGCCTGTACAGTTCGGCCTTTGTGGTCGAGAAGCACGACATCGGCGAGGACGGTTATCCCGCCAAGTTTGTCCTGCGCGGGGCCGGGTGGGGCCATGGCGTGGGCCTGTGCCAGATCGGAGCCGCCGTGATGGGTGCCAAGGGGTTTGACTACAAGCAGATCCTGTTGTACTACTTTGTGGGTGCCTCGATCGAGAAGAGGTACTAGGGACTTTAAGGTCTTTAAGGTCTTTAGGGGCGATTGACGATAAATCATTTTAAAACAAGATAAAGATTATGAAAGAAGGACAGATTGAATCCAGGAGAAGGACTCCATGGCTGTGGATCCCGACGCTCTACTTTGCCGAGGGTATCCCTTACTTTGTCGTGAACAATATCTCGGTGCTGATGCTGGCCAAGATGGGTGTCCCCAACGGCCAGATGGCCCTGTTCACCAGTCTGCTCTACCTGCCGTGGACCATCAAACCGTTTTGGAGCCCGTTTGTGGACATCATCCGCACCAAGCGGTGGTGGACCATCACGATGCAGGTGCTCATGAGTGTGGCCTTCGTGCTGCTCACGCTGACGATGCCCAAGCCCGATGCCGCGACCATCGCCTCGGGCCAGACGCCCATCAGCATGTTCACCGTCACACTGATCCTGTTTGTGATCACGGCCTTTGCCTCGGCGACCCATGACATCGCTGCCGACGGCTTCTATATGTTGGCCCTGCGGCAGAACGAGCAGGCCGCCTTTGTGGGCATCCGCAGCACGTTCTACCGCCTGTCGTCGATCTTCGGCCAGGGCGTGCTCGTGGCCATCGCCGGTGCCGTCGAGCTCAAGAACGGCAACATCCCCATGTCGTGGACCATCACGATGGGCATTGCGGCGGTGCTCTTCAGCGCCATCACGCTGTATCACACCTTTGCCATCCCCAGGGTGAAGAGCGACGCCTCGACCCTCAAGGACGAGAAGCCCACTGCAGGAGCGATCTTCAAGGAATTTGGCCGCACCTTTGTCACCTATTTCACCAAGCCCTACGTCTGGCTGGCAATCGTGTTCATGCTGCTGTACCGCTTGCCCGAGGCCTTCCTCATCAAGATGTGTACCCCCTTCCTGGTGGCCAGCAAGGACGTCGGCGGGTTGGGTCTGTCCACGGCCGAGGTGGGCATCGTCTATGGCACGATCGGCGTGCTGGCCCTGACCATCGGCGGCATCCTTGGCGGCGTGTTCGCGTCGATGGTGGGCCTGAAGAAGTCGTTGTGGTGGATGGCGGCCTGCATGACGCTGCCCTGTGCGACGTTTGTCTATCTTGCTGTCGGCCAGCCGACCAATCTCGTGGCCATCTCGACGGCCATTGCCATCGAGCAGTTTGGCTACGGCTTCGGTTTCACGGCCTACATGTTGTACATGATGTACTTCAGCGAGGGCGAGTTCAAGACATCCCATTATGCCATCTGCACGGCCTTCATGGCATTGAGCATGATGATTCCCGGCATGTTTGCCGGCTACATCCAGGAGGCCCTCGGCTATGCCAACTTCTTCTGGATGGTGATGGTCTGCTGCGTGGCCACGCTGATCGTTACCTACCTGGTCGATCGCCGCATCGACCCGACCTACGGCAAGAAAACCGACTGATTTCTATACCTGTAGCGAGATGTCACAAAAGCGATTATATATCATTGCCGGATGTAATGGAGCAGGCAAAACGACCGCTTCCAAACGGTTCCTGCCGTCAATCCTGAATTGTCGCCAGTGGGTGAATGCCGATGAGATAGCTTATGGGCTGTCGCCTCTTGACCCGATGAGCGTTGCCCAGCAAGCCGGTCGCTTGATGCTTGAGCGCATTCAAGAGTTGCTCAATAGCGATGAGACCTTTGCAATAGAGACAACGCTGTCAACCCGATCCTATCGCAACTTGGTCTTGCAGGCGCAATCACGTGGCTATGAGGTATGGCTTTATTTTTTCTATTTACCTTCCCCACAGGTCGCCATCAACAGGGTCGCCCATCGCGTGATGAATGGAGGGCATTATGTCCCGGATGATATAGTCATTAGACGTTATTATCGAGGACTGGAAAATCTCAAGGAGATATTCATGCCCATTGTTGACCAGTGGATAA
>JAFTFA010000074.1 GCA_017449785.1 Muribaculaceae bacterium
CAATATCATGCAGGAACTGGCACGGTGGTATGGTGTGAACGTGTCGTTTGATGACACGAGCAAAATGCATGTGCGATTGCATTTTGTCGTCGAGCGCAACAAGAGCCTGGGCGAAGCCATCGCCAACCTGAATGCATTAGGCATTGTCCATGCCCGCATAGAAGGCGGTGTGATTGTCATTGATTAAAAAATGTTAAATTGTCAAGTTATTAAGCGGAGTCTTGTACCCCGCTTATTTTTTCTCAGTATTAAGGACAGAATAAGTTGAATCTTAAACTAAATCTGTATTTCAAATGAACAAGAGAAAACTCATCACATTGTTGTGCCTGCTGATACTGCCTTTGGCGGTGCTGGCACAGGGGCAGAAGGTGACTCTCAAGGTCAGCCAGACGCCGTTGCCCAACGCTTTCAGGCAAGTGGAGCAACAATCAGGTTATTACAAGATCAATTATCCCTATGAGGCTGTCAAAGATTACAAGGTGACAGTCGATGTGACTAACGCCACCGCTCCCAATGCGGTTAAGGCACTCATCAAGGGCCTGCCACTGACCAGTAAAGTTGACGGCCGCTTCATCCAGGTTTCCAAGAGCGGAAACCGCGCTGATGCCGATGCCCCCAAGCGTACGGTCAAGGGTCAAGTTGTGGATGCCGATGGTGAACCGCTCATCGGTGTTACCGTGCGCGTCTCGGGAACCGACATCGGCACCGTGACTGACATGGACGGTAACTATATGCTGGAGGGTGTTGATCCCAACAGCACGCTCGTGTATACCTACATCGGCAAGAAGACCGTTGAGCGCAAGGCCACTTCCAGCAACAGTGTGCTCATCCTCGAGGATAACGCCAATGTCATGGACGATGTGGTGGTGACGGGTTATCAGCAGATTTCCAAGGAGAGAGCCACGGGTTCGTTTGCCAAGGTGACTGCCGACAATCTCATTAACAAGCGTTATGATAATTTGTCCCAGTTGCTTGAGGGTGAGGTCGCCGGTTTCAACACCAACAGCAATCTCATTCGTGGTACCACAACGATGAATGGTGTGACCAACCCGTTGTATGTGATCGATGGCTTCCCCGTCGAATCGACTCGCTATGACGAGTGGGGTGGGCTAAACGAAAACGTGCCCAATATCGATGTCAATGAGATTGAGAGCATTACCATTCTCAAGGATGCGGCTGCAGCCAGCATCTATGGTGCCCGTGCCGCCAATGGTGTCGTTGTCATTGTGACCAAGAAGGCCAAGGGCAAGCGCACCAATGTGTCTTTTAACACATCGTTGACCTGGCATCCCTATTCCTTTAACAAGAGCCGCTTGACTGATGCCGCCGACATCATCGACCTGGAGCGCGAGTGGGCCGCAACTAACCCCAACCTGCAGGGCGATGGCGCTGCCGACTATGCCCGCTCTATCATCGACGACAAGGTCTATACCTCACAAGGTATTCAGACCATTGCCAACTACTATGCAGGTAACATCTCGCAAAGCGAAATGGAGAGCCGTTTGAATCAGCTCGCATCGATGGGCTACCGCTACTTCGATGATGTGGCCAAGTATGCCAAGCGTGACGCCTTCTACCAGCAGTATCACCTGAGCGTGGGCCGTGCAAGTGACAACAATAACTTCCGTGCTGCTGTCACCTACCGCAACAACAAGATGAACGACAAGTTCACCAACGACAATTCGTGGGATATCGACCTGCGTGACCAGCTGGATATTACCGACTGGTTGACGCTGAACGTCGGAACTTATACCTATTACAAGAAGAGTAACCTGCAAACCTATGATCCCATGAACCCCGGTTACTCCTATATGCCTTATGACCGCCTGCGCAACGACGACGGCACCAATTTTACCTCCACCCAGGAATCCCGACTTGGAGCGTCAGACCTTGCAATTCTCATGGGTTATGGTCTTCCCGATTACAACATCACCCCGCTTGATGAAATTGGCCGCAATATCCGCACCACTAATGAGTTCATCAGCCGCAATTACGCCAAACTGGATATCGATCTGCCAATGAACTTCAAGTACAATGTGATGTTCCAGTATGAGTATGCCTACGACAAGGCGCATCAGCTCTATGACAAGGACAGTTATTATGTCCGTAATTTGGTCGGTCAGTATGCCAGCGATGACTATGGTACAGGCGAGGCAACGCTGAATGTGCCCCTGGGTCACATTTATTACCGCTCTAACCAGACGTCCAAGGCCTACACTTTTCGTCAGCAGTTGAATTACGAGAATACTTTTGCCGACAAGCACAATTTGGTTGCCTTGCTGGGTCATGAGGTGCGCAAGACGGTCATCGACTATGACAACAACACGCTCTATAATTATGACCCCGACATGCTCACCTTCTCGCTGGTTGACCAGAATGTGCTGTATAATACCTATGGCCTGATGGGTGGCTACGGCTTGAACCCCAGAGACTTCGCATCGCTGCGTAATATCGACAACCGCTTCGTGTCCTTCTTTGCCAATGCAGCCTATACCTATGACAACAAGTACATGCTCTCGGCAAGCATCCGTTGGGACCGCTCCAACTTGTGGGGAACGGGCTCCAAGTACCAGAACAAGCCCATTTGGAGCATTGGCGCCGGATGGAACATCGACCGTGAACCGTGGTTCCATGTCAGCTGGGTGGACCGTCTTAAGCTTCGTGCATCTTATGGTATTGCCGGTAATATCGCCAAGGATGCAGCCCCCTATATGACAGCAAGCTATTACAATAACGCCAACGTGGGCGGTGTTTATGGCTCGGTGAACACCCGTCCCAATCCCACCCTGCGTTGGGAGAAAACCACCACGACCAACATCGGTCTGGACTTCGCAGTGCTGAACAATCGCCTGAACGGTAGCATTGAGTTCTACAACAAGATGGGTACTGACCTGCTGGCCAACACGATGGGCGTGCCTACCGAGGGTTTCGGTTACACGACCTATAGCATTAACAATGGCAAGATGCGTAACCGTGGTGTGGAACTCACCTTGAACGGTCAGATTGTCCGTACTGCCGACTTCCGTTTTGATGCTACGGCAACCTACAGCTATAACAATAATAAGGTGGTTTATGTCAATGTGGAGGCTCCGGTTTATTTCCTCCAGCTTGACTATCCCGATGCTTATCCCATCGTGGGCAATCCTTACAATGCCATCTATGCCTATAAGTGGGCTGGCTTGAGCGCCGACGGTCTGCCTCAGGTGCTGGATGCTTCGGGTAATGCAACGGCTTCTAATCCTTCGGACTTGGCCGCTATCATCTATGCAGGCAGCACCGAGCCAATGCACATGGCATCGCTCCACCTCAATCTGGGCTACAAGCAGTTTGACTTGTCTTGCATGTGGCTGTTCCAGGGTGGACACAAGATGCGCAATACCGACCTGCCCATGCTTAACTCGGCTTATAACTACACGCTGTGGAGTTATGTGACCTCTTTGGGTGCAGTCAACAAGGATATAACCAACCGATGGCGTCATCCTGGTGATGAGGTCAAGACCGACATACCCGCAGCCATCTTTGGCGAGAACCCCTTGTTCAGCGATGCGTCGCGCACGATTTACGGCTATGCCGACAATAATGTCATCAGCGCGACCAATCTGCGCCTTGCTAATATCTCGCTGGCCTACAACCTCCCCAACGCTTGGCTGCGTAACATCAGCCTGAGCCGTGCGCGCCTCCAGCTCAATGTGGAGAATGCCGTGACGTTTGCCAAGAGCACCTCGGCCAAGTACCTGTTGGGTGGCTACAATGCACCCAACTATGTCTTCGGCCTCTATCTGGATTTCTAAAAAACCGGAAAATAACAACTAACAACTATAATATTGAGAGATATGAAAACTAAGATAAATAGACTGCTTTTAGGATCCTGCCTGGTGCTGCTTGCATGCTTGTGCAGTTGTGATGATTATCTGAGCAATGTGCCTAAGGGACAGAAGATTCCCACCACGCTCAACGACTTCTCGGTCATGCTTGCCGATGAGTACACTAACTGCCGTGAAGATGTGACACAGGCGATCCTCCTGCTCAACGATCGCTATGTCTCGGATGGCAACCTGTCCTATTATGAGTTGTGGAATGCCAACTACTTCTGGAATGAGGATGCTGACCGCGTTGCCATGAACAAGAGTGATGAGACAACCTATTACAATGGATATGCCGGTATTTCTACCGCCAACCTGCTTATCGAGAATGCGCCCACAGCGACCGAAGCCACCGATGCCGAGCGGGGGCAAGTTGTAGCACAGGCCAAGATCTTGAGGGCCATGAAGTATTTCACCCTCGTGAACTATTATTCCAAGACCTATGACGCAGCGACAGCGGCTACCGATGGCGGTGTGCCCCTGATTACCAGTGCCGAGGTGGGTGCTTCCTACACGCAGCCTTCGGTCCAGGGAATCTATGATTTCATTCTTCAGGATATTAACGAGGCTTTGCCTGCACTGCCCGAAAAGGCATTGAACGTGCTCTATGCCGATAAGGCGACCGCCTATGCGCTGGCCGCACGCGTCCACCTGCAGATGGGCCACTACCAGGAAGCCCTGACCAATGCCGATGAGGCGCTGAAACGCAATAATCAACTGTTTGACTGGGTACAGTTCTACAATGACAATGCTGACATACTGAGTGCCCCTGACGTCTATCAGACGATCACTTCGCCCATGGGCTTTGACTATGTGGAGAACTACATCTTTTGTCATGGTAATAATTCCTACTCGGGCAATGACCTGCAGATGCGTGAAGACCGCGGCAGCCGCTTTGAACAGGGCGATGCCCACTTCATGAGCCGCTGGAAAATCCGCACCATGGCAGGTGCCACCTATTACAACCCCAACATGCGAGGCTTCTTCAACCGTGGCGGTCTGACGACAACCGAGGTTTATCTCATCCAGGCAGAGTGTATGGCTCGAACTGGCAATGTGGCTGGCGCAATGGATGTACTTAACAAGGTGCGCCAGAAACGCATTCTTCCCGAGTTCTACCAAGACTTGACCGCTGCCAGTGCCGATGCCGCTATCGACGTGATCGTCAAGGTCAAGGATGATGCCTTGGTACAGACGATCATCCCTTTCTGTGACGCTCGTCGCTTAAACCTTGAGCCGGCTCATGCCCGCACCTTGACCAAGGTCGAGGGTGGCAAGAACTACTCGCTCTCGCCCAACAGTCACATGTGGGTAATGCCCTTCCCCATGGGTGCTGTAACTAATTCAGGCAATGGTACCGTAACCCAGAATGTTGAACGTTAAATGATTATAGAGTAATGAAGAACGTATTATTCGCATGCCTGTTGTGCATGCTCGTGTGCAGTTGTAATTCCCGTCAGTATAAGGTCGAGGGTAATGTTGCCGGACTTGACGATGGCGCCATTGTGCAACTCGTGCCTATGAGTCACGACAATGAATCGCCTATTGCCGAGGCTACAGTCAATGGCGGTAAATTTACCTTCAAGGGTGAGATTGGCGACAGCCTGCCGATGCCCATTTGTGTCAACCTCATGGTCAAAGACTCGTATGGTGTCGAGACCTTTATGCTCGAGAAGGGAGATATCACTATTGAGGGCAAGGCCACCAAGGGTGAGCCCGATCAGAACGGAGTAATCAATTACACTTGGGACGTCACTGTCAAGGGATCACCGCTGACCGACAAGTTCAATGTTTACAAGCAGCGTCGCGCCGATCTCGACAAACTCTTCAATGACTATCATGAGCAGTATGCCCCGGTCTTGCAGCAATTGAATGATTCCCGTCAGACCAAGGACAGTGCCCGTGAGAAACAAATCATGGAGACCGAGGAGTTCAAGGCCTTTGACAAGGCCGAGAAGGACTTCTTTGCCAAGGTGGAGGAGACCTACAAGGGCATCGTCAACGAGAACAAGGACACTTATTGGGGCCCCATGATGGCCATGTACCTGTGGACCTATTTCACTGCTGCCGACAAGCCCCTATATGACTCTATGTCGCCCGAGGCACAGCAGAGCTGGTACGGCAAGAAGATGATTGACGAGATCATGCCAGCCGGTGATACTGGCCAGAAAGCCAAACAATTGACCGTAAAAGGCAATGACGGCAAGGAACTGACACTTGAAGACCTGGCCAAGGGCAAGAAGGTGCTGCTCATCGACTTTTGGGCATCGTGGTGCGGACCGTGCCGCAAGGAGATTCCCAATGTCAAGAAACAGTATGAACTTTACAAGGACAAGGGCTTTGAAGTGGTCAGCATCAGCATTGACAAGAACGAGGCAGCATGGCGTAAGGCCCTCCAGCAGGAGCAACTGCAATGGCCCAATTTCCTGGACAGCATGGGTGCTGCCGATGCTTACAAGGTGCGTTCTATTCCGGCCATGTTCCTTATTGATGCCGAAACCCTCACCGTTATCGAGTCGGGAGAATATGCCCGTGGGGAGTTCCTTGCTCAAAAACTCGCCGAACTCTTCGGAAATGAATAATAAGTTTTTTCATAAATTCAAGTGATGTTCATATTGGAGATTCGGGTGGAGGGTAATAAACCACCCGAATTTCATCAAAAACGTCATTTATAGATTATCAACAGCAAAAATGAAAAAACTATTATCGGTATTCATTAACCCCCGAGGGTAAAATAACACGCATTATATTAGGCGAGGATCCCACTTTCTACGACTTCCTGGATGAAGTGCTAAAGTAGTTTTATTAAACCGTGGCTCAGCCACAATCCACACAACAACTTACAACAAATGAACCATACCCAATCATTGATTATCGGATCCGGCCCTGCCGGATACACTGCTGCGATTTACCTGGTGCGCTCGGCTATCGACTGCTTGCTCATCCAGGGCTTGCAGGTGGGTGGCCAGTTGACTCAGACGACGACCATCGAGAACTTCCCGGGTTTTCCCGAGGGCATCGACGGTTTCCAGTTGATGGACAACATGCGCCAGCAGGCCGTGAACTTAGGAGCGAAAATGAAGTCAGGCCTCGTGACGGCTATCGATATGAGCCAGCGCCCCTTTCTCGTTACTCTGGATGGCGGTGAGCAACTCACAGCCGACACCATCATCGTGGCCACGGGTGCCACGGCCAAATACCTGGGCCTGCCCGACGAGACGAAGTATGCCGGGCAGGGCGTATCGGCCTGTGCAACCTGTGACGGCTTTTTCTACCGCAAGAAGGTCGTTGCCGTCGTGGGTGGAGGTGACACTGCCTGTGAGGAAGCCGACTACCTGAGCCACCTGGCCAACAAGGTCTATCTGATCGTGCGCAAGGACTACCTGCGTGCCAGCGAGGCTATGCAGCAGCGCGTCCAGGAGAACGACAAGATCGAGATCCTGTTCAACACCAACACCGTGGGCCTCTATGGCGAGAACGGCGTGGAAGGCGCCCACCTCGTGCGCTTCAAGGGCACCGACAAGGAGGAACTGTTTGACATCGCCATCGACGGTTTCTTCCTGGCCATCGGCCACCGTCCCAACACCGAGTTCCTGGGCGGGCAGATCGACCTTGACGAACAGGGCTACATCAAGCTCAAGGGGCATAATACAGCGACCAACGTCGAGGGCGTGTTTGCCGCCGGCGACGTGGCCGACCCGCACTACCGCCAGGCTATTGCCGCTGCCGCAGCCGGCAGCCGTGCCGCCATCGACGTCAAGCAGTACCTTTCAAGGTAAATAGGGCATTGAGAGAACTGTGAAAGAAGCGACCTCGCCAGGGGGCCGCTTCTTTATTTGCTGGTGGTTATCGGCATTCTATGAGTATTTGCTCGATTTCGTCGGGCGTGAGGCGCTTGCAGCAGCCGGGGGTGATGACGGTAGAAGCTGCGATGGCCTTGATGGTGTCGTCGTCAAGCGTGATGCCCATGTCGGCAAGTGTGGTGGGCAAGCCCCAGCCGTCATGCGATAGGTGCCGTTATTAAACTCAAATGTGCATGACCCCTGATGGCAATAGGCGTGGCACAGATAGCCGACATAGGCGCTAACTCCCGTCAGCCGATCCTGGATAATAATGTGTTCTGTCCCATTCATCGGCTGCAAATTTACTCATTTACAACTAAAAAACAAAATTTCCACCCGTGGAACCGAAAAAAAAGAAGTAGCGACGTCAATGCTTCTCCAGCACTGATATCACTGCTTTGACCGGACTCGCTAATGAAGGTAACGGTGTAACGTCTTGAGGTTACGGTGTCACTCCACCGGGTCATCGTCCGTGATGGTGGTTCTCCATGCCGACTCTTCGCCAGCAGATCCTTCTCCATCGTGTTACGTTTATATGTTGTCGCCCCTCTCTGCCGCCAGCCTGTTGATGTGTTGCCAGCGGTTCTCTCTCGGGGGCATGTAATTGTCTTTATATATAAGGCTATTGGGCGTATAGAGACGGCCTTTTTCTTGGATCAAGCAAGAGTTTTGACAAATTCATACACCTGCATAAGCTCATCCTTATCAAGCTTTTCAAGCTTATTCATGATGTTAATCTTCGTCTCGTTGCTGTTCCATTTTTCCATCTCAAGCTGCTTGGTATCATTAGCAATCTCAATGTACGGTTTCATGCTTTCATAATCCTTATGGCCGGTTATTGACATCACAATGGCAGCAGGAATACCGAAAGCCAACGAGCAACAAACAAACGTGCGACGACCATCATGGCAACTGAGGATCTCATGTAACTTGTGTACGTCGTCATACCGCTCGGTGCCGATGTAATACGTGTCAATGACCTCTCTATCCAAGCCGGCCAATTTTGCTGCTTCCTTGATGTAGTCATTCAGTTTCTGTGAAGACGGCACCGGGAACAAATTGCCGTTTTTAGGCTTGTAGTCGGCATATTTTCCTAAGAGTTCCTTAGTGCCATCAATGATGGGTATCGTAATGTGGTCTGACGTCTTCTTGGTGTATAGGTCAATACCCTTACTTGTGATGTTCGCGCGTTTGAGTCGAGCAAGGTCTGAGTAGCGCAACGAGGTAAAAGCCATGAAACAGAACAAATCGCGTGCACGCTCCAAATGCTTGAGATTGCTGGGGAACTTAAACTTGAAAAAATGGTTCAGTTCTTCACGCGTCAAATAGGTGACGTTCTTTTTGGTGACAGTCAGGCGGGGACTGTACTCAATGGCGCTCTCCTGGACGGGATAGCCGTTGGCCTTCATCCACCTCAAGATCGACTTCAAAGTCCTGAACTGCTTAGCGATCGTTCGGTTCCTGTCTTTCAACACCTTAACATACCACTCCCTCAGCTCAATCATCTTGTCCTTGTTGAGGGTATCAAGAGTGACTTCCGGATCACATGCAATGAGTTGATTCCAGACCCGCTCGTATCTGTGACAAACTACATTTGACCAGTCGCGTTCTTTAGCATTTACAGTGAGGAACTCATTGAAGATATCCTGCAACGATTTTTCACTACCGCTGTCGTCGCCGTCATGAGCCGTTAATCCGGTCTTCTCATTGACAAGGTCCCGCAGTTCATCGGTATTGGGCATGGCATCAGCGAGAGCATACTCAGCAAATGCTTCATCTATTGCACCCCTGATCATGTCAATCCGCTCGTTTATTATACGAGAAGGGTTCCTCTCACTCCCTATGATGTGAGTTGAGCCACGCATCGGTCTTTGAGTTTCAGCGTTCCATTTCAAGGGGTCAGCATGAAGTCCCGTCGAAAAAGCGACCTCAAACTTTTTCCTGTTCCACCGCACTCTCACAATCACCTGATTGCGATGATTCACAAACGTCCTACAGTTGTACTTCGTTTCCTTCATAATTTAGCATCACATTGTTTATATATGTGGCAAAATTACAATTATCATACCACCCCCGCAATGACATCCATAGTTGTGGGATGACATGATATGTTATGATACTACAAGATATGATCTGAAGTTGTTCTCGCTGGTGCGTTGGAGCCGTTGGCTCCACTTGATTTTCAGCAATTTTGCGGGGATACACCGTACCCCCCTTTTATAATATGACAGGGTATTTTATCAGTCATTACGAGATGACAGCCGCTCACAAATGGCTAAACCACAAGTTTTTAACGTGTCTCAACGATTCTTGAAATACCATTCGCCAATTCCTCCAGCTCCACAAAATTAAAAATAAGTCGATGATTTTCAGCGACTTATAATTTTTACTGGCAGTTTATTCCCTCCTTGTATTCCCCCCTTTCTCATTTTTGATACAATTTAGAGTAATCAACCCCTCTATACTTTGGTGCATTTGATTGACGGCATAAGTGATGAACTTGATGTCGGGGTCTAAGTAGTAGTTCTGTGCGGCATTTCTCAAGCTGGCCGTTGCAGCCTCGATCAGTTCTTCAAGGCTCAATCCGCGATGCTGGTATTGATTGATCAGGGACACTACAAAGCGCATATTGGCCGCTTCCAATCGCTTCATCTCGCCGCAGTCACGGCCTTTCTCCTTCACGGCCTTGAGCAGCATCCGTTCTTCCTCACTGGTTATCAATGGTGCTCGGCCAATCTCTACCAGCAATTCATCTATTTGTTCGTTTGTCATATCCTTCGTTTTGTTTTTGACCTCAATAGCCAATTTTGTTGAGAAGATACTTTACCACGGAGGGCCAATCGGGGTAGTCCTTCGAGCCAAATTGGATTAACTCGCCCTTGAACTCCTTAGCGCCGTTCTTTTCCCTATCGTCAATCAGGAAGTCGCCGCGGTTGAGGTCCTTGTGGTGGGAGATGATGAGGCGTTTGTAGAAGATGGAATCTTTTCCTTTGCCGAAGTAGCGCTGTATCCACTCCAGTTTATCACTCCAGGCCGATGGGTTGAGCCATGGGGCCGTGGAGAGGATATAGAGGTCGAAGAACTTGTTCAGTTCCTGCATGGCTTCAATGGTGCCAGGCATCGGATCCATCAGTGAGAATATCCCGGGGATCTCGTCGTAATAGGGCTTGCCCGTACCGTCATCGGCGTATTCGGCCTTGATCGCTTCGGGCACTCGGCCTAGTCCACTTTGGAAATCAACCAGGACATTGTCCATATCAACATACACGATTTTTCCGCATTTCAAACTGGCGTTTCTGCTAATTTTAAATCCCATAATCTATTCTATTTTTAATTGATGATTCCTACTCCCTTCAAGTAAGCGTTTCGGATACCTCTCATCATTTCATTAATTAAAACCTATTCTTTGAGTTTTAGCGGTGGATTGCATGGTCTCGGCCTTGCAATAGTCCATGAGGACGGAAAGGCGATCTATGTTACTGCTGTCTCCATACAGGACTCGGTTGATGGTGTCCTTGCGGGCGATGTTCTCAATCTGGCCTCCGCTCAACTCATAGGCCTGCGCCAAGATATCAGCATCACTCTCACTCAGACCGGATACCATACTTTGCCAGATGCGGCTGCGAACTTTGGTGTCGGCCTTTTCAAACTCGATTTTATAGAGGAAACGACGCTCAAAAGCACTGTCCAGATTAGTGGCCAGATTGGTTGTGGCGATGAGGATACCGTTCAGGTCTTCCATCTCCTGCAGGATGATGTTCTGGATGGTATTCTCCATCTTGTCCACGGCACTCTCGGCGCCGTTCTTTCGCACCCCGAAAATGGCATCAGCCTCGTTGAACAACAGGATGGGGGCTACGTCGCTTCGCTTGACTTGTTTGCGATATTTGTCAAAGAGCGCTTTGATGTTCTTCTCGCTGTCACCAACCCACTTGCTCTTGATTTGCGGTACATCCACCGCCATAACACATCGGCCCGTCTTTTTTGCCAGCTGATAAACGGTCTCGGTCTTACCCGTACCTGGGGCACCGTAGAACAAACAGGCGAAGCCGGTGCGGAAACCGCTGTCCATCATGCGCTGCTGAATCTGCTTGAATTTGTCAACCTCGAGGAAGGAATTCAGTTCTTTGATCTGCTGCGCCATTGCCTTGGGATAAAACAGGACCTTGGGCGTGATACTGTCAGGATAGAGCACATTACTCAGTTTCACTTCGGGCTCGGTAAGGTCAAATTCTGCCAGCAAGTCCGTTTTTGCTTTATTTGTCAATGTGAACGTCGTGGTGCTTGCCCGGCCTTCTTCACACACGGGTTCAATCAATCCCATTTGTGCAAGAATATGTGCGCCATGCGCCAGATGCATGACGGTCGTACGGTATTCGTAATATCTCTCATAAAGGCACTTGAATTGATGATCGCAAATGCGACTATCATCCTCGTTGATGAGCTGACTGCAGAAGAACGAGAGCAACATCATGTTGGCGCAGGGGAGTTTCAAGTCAAGCATCTTTCTGGCAAAGCTGATATGCAGATTGTCCTTGTACAGCGACAACAAGTCATGGCCCAAATCATCGGGACTGATGTTGTTATTGTCCACAGCGTTGAACCATGTTCCCATCAGGTCGAGCATCGCAGGAGCGTCCTCAACCTTCAGTTTCGGTAGGATCTGTGCTTTGTTTTCCTGCAAGGCACTGATCACATGCTCAGGAATGTCAAAGGCCTCACGTTCCCGGTTACGATAGCGCATCAGCCTCATCTTAATCATGGCCTTGATGTCGGCATCAAAAGAAAGGCTCGCGACATTTCTCATATTGAGGTGATGGGATAACTCGATGAGATTCACATTGCGGGGGCCGCATTCGACCGTGATGCAGAACAGGATGGCTTGCTGGGGCGTGATGTTATAGGCTTCGGCAACCAATTTGATTTCTTTCTTGCACTGCTTCAAGAACAGGTCGCACAGTTGCGAGTTGCATGATTTCTCGACGATGGTCTCGACAGCCTTCAGCAAGGTGAGTTGCTTGCTGGTCGTACGCTTAGTTGTTTTGTTCTCTTTCTCCATTGTAAAACGATATTTATTGGTTGATAAAATGCGATGAAACTTGCGTCGCACCCGATAATCGGGCACAACAATAGTGATGTTAAATCATTGATATTGAGCGGATATCATTTGCAATCCGCCCAATATCAAGCGGATGCAACCAATTAGGCTGCGAGAGGTTGTTGCAAAATTGGTGTCAAGTGGAAATGTTTGATGAGTTTTTCAAGGAGTTGGTCGGTTTGATTTTTGTCAAGCCCAAAGAAGGAAATTTCGAGTTTTTCGAGGTCCCCCCAGCATTCAATGTGTTTGTTGTAGAGATAGTTGTGTACCCTGTTGTAAGTTCTCAGTGAAGAAGTTTTGATTGTTGTCATAATTGTTATTATTTAAATGTTAATAATGAAATTCGCCAGAAATATGTAAACGTGGCCCCAAAAAATTAAAGAACTTCAGAAATAATTCTTGAAATAATATTTCAAATAGTTGAAATAGAGGCATTTGAAAATGCGTGAATATGACAACATTTTGATGTTAAAAGTGCCGTTAGCGCCCCTTCAGTCCCAGGAAAAGTTCTCGCCGCTCTTGTAGAGATGCACCACATAGCCCCCTCTCTTCAACTTCTCGGCAAGGAAATCACACTGTTTGCCCGTGGAGATATCCCACTTGCGTTCCGGCTGGTTGTACTCGATGGTCTCGATGGAGTCATGAACAATGACATGACGCAGGTTGGAGCAGCCAGCAAAGGCATTGTAGCCAATCTCCTTCAACCCTTCGGGAATGTAGATTGCCTCCAGGGTGTCGAGATTTTGGAATGCGTGGTCCTTGATCTCCTTGACATAGTACGGGAAGATGATGCAGACGGGGTTCTCGCAGGCCGATCCAACGGCAACCTGGTCTTTAGTGATCTTTACACCGTCAGTGACTTCAACACCATTCCTGAAAAACTTCACACCATAATTTGTAATTGCTAATCCCATAAACAAAGATTTATTTAGTTGTTCCTACTCCCTTCAAGTGAGCGTTTCGGATACCTCTCATTATTATATGATTTGTTTGCTTCAACAAACGATTGGATTTTTTCCGAGATAAAATATACTGAAATTTATCCGGCCGAGCAAATTTCAATGAATAATTTAACTCATTTTAACGAATAATTATTCACAAAATAATGTGCCGATATAATATGGAAACATCCAGGAAATAAATTCAAAATCTGGACCAAATATTTTCGTTTTGGTCGCATTTTTTGCTCATGCAGCAAGGGGATGCTGCAAGGCTGGTTTCAGGTGGAAATGTTTTGCAAAGGCTTTCAGAAGGAGCTCAGATTCAGTGCGATCAAGGTTGAAGAGGGCCAATTCAGTTTCATTGTCGCACAACATAGTCTGGACATTTTTGTTGTAGAAATAGTTGTGGGCACGATTCATCAAATAAGGATTGTTGATTTTAATGGAAATGGTCATAACTGAAATGATTTAAATTGTTCAACATGCTTTTTATGTAGATAATATAGTAATTTTTGGAAAAAAATTCAAAATTTAGAGCAACTATTTTTATTTGGGGCCGATAAACTCCTAATTCCGGTAATCAATTGTGCTTTTTTGGGGCTGCGGACGTTCAGCTGGCAAATCAGGGTATTACTTTCGCTAGGTAGTAAGTACACGTTCACTCAGATCTAATTCATGCTGCAGCGTGGCAATTCGGGTCTTCTGGTCGTTGATACGCTCGACTAGGTTGGCGAGGATAACACAACGCCGCCGACTTTAGTTCTCGGCATAAAACAAGGAAGTTCTGGCATCTGCAATCTCATAGTCGTTCTATATAAGGATGATTTCATACTTATAACATAGTACGAAAATGAAAAAATTCAAAAAGGGGCACAAATTTACACCTCACACTCTTTTAGTTTGCTTAGAAACAGATATTTACAATAAGTTAAACTTTGTCAATGCACTGTTTTAGTTGAACTAATAAGCAGTTAAAAAAGACAGAACATTGATTACAATTCACATTACCTAATCTCGCTGATTCGCTATTTTCTTTTTCAGAATTTCATTGATTCGCCCTATCATGGCATTTACATTCTCATCAAAGACATTTATATAATCCTCTTTTCGTTTATGAAGTTTGTCAGCATTATCACTATTATCTTCTTTGAATTCTGAGCAAACCACCCCGTCCACGATAAAAGCGGTCTTATATTTGCCATCTAATCCAAATATATTGTCAGAATAAAACTCATTTGTACCAAGTATTGAACTCTCCTTGTTTTCCTCCTCCTCCGTACTTATAGGATACAGCAATCCTCCGATGACCACATTTCCCATGTGATGCTGTACAAATTGGATGTAAGTGTGAATTTGGAACACATCGTTGCGGTCAACATCGTTTCTATTACCACTCATCAATTTGTATTTGGCATCAAATACCATATAATCGTTACCTTTCCGTAGTATGATGTCAGGAATGATTTCGCGGTGGTAGAACTGATTCGTATATATTCCACGTCTACACTCTTCAATTGAAAGGACCCGCCAACCATCTTCAGCAAACCCCTCACCAAGTTTCTTGCGTAAAAAAGCTTCCCAGATTTCGGCCATGTCAAAGAAAATGCTGAAGCTCTCACCACAGGACTCTTTCTGCTTGTAAAAACAGTCCTGCTGTAATACTTGCCATGAGAAATCAACAAGGGGTTTCCAGCTGACATATATACTTTTGTAGCTGATATCACGATAGTCATATGACGAGATGCTGATAGGCACCCCTTGATAGTGGTTATACAAACTGTTGAGTGAGTCTTGGATTTGATTAGGAACTAGATTTCTATTGATTCTTTTGTTTACAAGGATATCGTATGCTTTATAGATGATACGACAGATAGTGTCATCAAGGTCTTTCTCCCGATATTCCGAAACGGCTTGCCGTTTGGTAAAAAACGGGAAGATGGATTTTCTTGTGTTGAGATGGCCACGAAACTGGATGCCACGATGTGTTTGCTTAATTGTCTGACGCGGAAGACCATAACGGTCCGCTGCAGAAAACTTTCTGATCCACAGTCGCCACAAAATGCGCCGTATCAACTCATTGTACTCTCCTTTTGCAGGCAGTTGTTCATTAGCGGTAATCTGAAAATGAAAGATATCATCTAGAATGTGAACTAGCCACAAATTACCGAAGCGGGGACGAATCTCAATAGTTCTCCCTTCGATCTGCGCAGTACCAACATATCGGCCAGCGAGCCACACTCTTTTCTCTACATCTCCTGCATCTGAATGCCAATGATACGGTTTGTTCTCTATAGGGCTGTATGCCAATTTGCTATCATCATCTTGCAATGCGGCATCATCATATATCCTAACGGGAATAATGGATTTAACCAAGTTTCTGAGACATATTTCTTCCCATTTTGGCTTTGCGTCACTCTCGCCAATAGCATTACCGGCACATTCCTCTCCATTTAGATAGAAAGGCATGCAATCTTTGGCAATTAACCTGTACTTTTCCATAAGACACTTAATCAAATTGCCTTATTCCTTGAAAAACGCCTTATAGAACGAACCATCCTTTTGACTAAGATATTTCTCTCTTTCCGCTTTCTCCATTGTTCCGCAGTAGGCCTCAAGCGTTGGCTTGATACTGATGTGCCAAAGTATTGTCTTGGCTTTATCCCATGGTTTTTTTGCGGTTGTTTTATTAGTTTTCAGTTCATTGTAGATATCAACAATTTCGGCAAAGAAAGTATGGCCGATGTGATAGGCCTCTCCCATCACTTTTGCCACTTCCTTATTAAGTGCAGTGCAAACATCGCAGTAATTATTCAATTCAATTGAGCTATAGTCCAATACTTTCTGTTGATTTTGTTGATTTTGTTTATTCAATTTATTGAATTTATAAAGCATCATGCTTTCAAGTGTAACTTCATCATAATCATGCAGTTCCCAAATGAAGCGTCTCCTTAATGCGAAATCCACGCGTTCAAGCGAGAAATCTATTTCATTCATGGTGCCGATGAAATAAACGTTTTTAGGGATGTTCAATTTAAGTTTATTACCAGTTTCTTTCCCATCGTTATCATACTCCGGCAACAATAAATCCACATCCTCCCCACGTTCTTCTATAGCGGTAAACAGTTCACCAAAGACGCGCGAGATATCAGTGCGGTTAATCTCATCTAAGATTACGACATAAGGCGCATCTGTTATTGCTTGCCCATCGATCTTAAAGGATTCTTTGGCTTTCTTGATGACATCATAGATAAACCCCCTTTGGGTTATTACGCTATTGTTTTGAATAGTATGCCCAGCGATAAAATCCTCATAGTTGATATTGATATGAAACTGCAGGTAATTGATACGCTCATCTAAATCCGATTGATTTTTGAGCAAACTTATAGCCTTTTGTTTACTCTTTCTCATCACATGACGAAGGATGATTTGCTTGGCTAATTCTCTCGCAGTATGTGTCTTGCTGGTTCCAGGGGGGCCATATAGAATCATAGCCTTCTTATATTCCAATTGCTGCGCCAATGACAGATCAGTAACGCTTTCCCCCTTCCACAGCAGAGGAAGAGAATTTCTATAGAAAGAGAAATCGCCACTATTATTGAATACATTCTCCTTTATCTTTTTTAATGTCTCATCCAAAGCATTTAATGCTGTTTGCTCATCATTTGGTTTTTGATTACCTTCTAACATTCCCCAAAATGCCTTGACAATCTTCTTCTTATCATCAGTTGAGGCAATGGATTGATACGTATTAGGGTCGCATAAATGCAACAACAAGTTTTTTACCCCGTCAGGCACATTATATGTCTTGTTGCCTTGAGGATACTTATCTTGTTGGCATGCTTCAATTATTGCCAGATTCGCTTTATCATATGTAGTCATTTGTTGCATTTTAGTGAAAAGGTACAAAATAAAACGCACGCCGTTAGTCTTCGTCTGCACATAGCCAGATCCGCCACCAGCGACACCCTTCACTTGCAATAATTCATCTTTATATCTTTTCTTCCAGCTGTCTTCTTTGTCATCCTTGAGGGTCCATGATGTTTTTCTGGCATTTGGTAAAGCCCAAAGCCAGATGGCATGATTAAGAATGTCAAAAGTAGTCTTATCTTCTTTTAAATCACTGATTATATCATCAAAATTACGATCTTTCAGCTCACCTATCTTCTTGTCATTTTTTTCCTGACTTTTATCACAAAAAAGATTAAAAGTAGTCTCTACATCTCCTTTTTTGGAAAAGCATTGATTCGCCTCTTTTAATACATAGGAATTACCCTCAATAAACGAACTCAAAAAACCATTGAATGCTTCGATGGCAGTTTTAGGTTTTTCGATATTCTTTTCTAGGGTCTCTTGGTTTTGTTCTGTGCTCATAATGTAACTATTATAATGTTAATCTGTTGACGGAATAAAAAATAGCAGCTATTTAGAGTTCAACTATTTGTAGAATTAAAAGTTGATGATTAAATAACGAAATACCCATCATTAAGGATGCTAGATGATGGATTGGAGTTTTTGCCAGACTTTTACCATGGCTAAGGTGTCGAGTTCACAGTAGCGGAGCAGGGCTTCGCGGGTGGCTGCAGCCTCGTCGGGGTCCATGTGTTGAATAAGGGGAAAAATGGTCATGGCGTCGCCACCGTTCTGCACACGTTCGTCGAGGTTGTGGTAGTCGAGTGACGGGTCATCGGGGAACAGGGCTGGCAGCACGCTCTTGATGGAGAACGAACCGCCCATCGCTGGCACATAGTAATGCCTGGCTCGGAAAGGGGTGATCAGATCCACGATGTGGTCGGATATATTGAGCAAATGTGCCGATAGGTCGGGATATAAACCGGCCAACTCTTTGATGCGAGTACACTCAAAGGCTTTGTTGTAGGCCAACGAGCAGACGTTCGTCGGTATATCCTGGCACAGGCGTTCTGCAAGAGCCCGCCTGGGGTCAGTTCCGTCACTTGGTGCTAGAAACTCCTTGTGAATCAATTTATCACCCTCATGCTCGATGATATGTAAGGAGTATTGGAAAGTCACCTGCTGGTAAGGCTTGACGTGGTCAAATGGCGGAATGGTGGGCTGAAAGGTCTCGAAGTCCAAGAAATAAAGCGGATAAGAAAGTCCGTCAAGGAAATCCCTGATGCCATCTGGTTCGATATGTTCAGCACCACCCAAGGTGCATTCTACCTGCAGTTGCTGCATATCGCTCAACGGCTCGTCCCGCATGTCCTCAAAGGTGATTTTACCGGCATTGTAGTATTCCCATTTCTTGCTGGCATTCATCCTGTAGAGATCAAACACGGTGGGCTCGCCCTCATCCTGAGACAAACCTTGCTTTGCAGCGCAATATTGCCAAAAACCGCATTCGTAAGGATCAGCACAATGGGGCCCGATGGCACGTTCAGGCTCCTGCTCCTGTTTCAATGTTTGCTTGGCGAGTTGTACTCGGCCTGGGACCAACGGATACTCGCTATCGACTTTCTCCTTTAGGTTGATGATGCGGAACAACTGGTGGATGTCAAGGTTTCCCACACGCTCATAGTCGCCGTTGATGGTCACCAGATGGGTTCCAGTCACCTTGATGCCGCATTGTTCAAGTACCCACTGCTGGAAGGCGATATCCACGGCATATTTGTCAAACTTGTCAGGCAATTGAACCTCATCACCGCTATGGCTTGACGAACTTTTCACTTCATAAATGGCCCAACCGCCTCGCTCGCGACGCAGGATGTCAACAGCACAGTAGCAGCCCTCATATGAGAACGAAGCCTCGCAGATGACTTCAGTGCCGCGGTCCATTTCCTGCTTGGTTTTCTCAATCATCGCTTTGAGGTCGAGCTTCCCATCGGCAGTGTGCGTGGTCACCTCAACAAAGGGTCCGAAAAGCCCCATCGCTAGGTCGCCCACCTCGTTGCCCGCATCAAATCGCGCTTGTAGATTAGGATCTTCGGGTTGCAGTTCCGGGTGATATACTCGAAGCCACAAAGCCTTGCTGCACTGGCAGAAGGTGGTGTATCTTGATTTGGAAAGTCCTGGCATAGGATGATGATAAGTGGTTAATTATTGGATTGCAAAGATAATAATTCTATGGCATATTTCACAACTTTTGATGAAAAAGCAACCTAATGAAATTTTTAAGTAACAATATACCTGTTGGCTATATCTTTAATTAATTGTTATCTTTAAAAAGTCAGTGGCGAGAGCATCGCTTGGTAAAATATTCACATACTCCACCAAGCCAAGTTGGATAAAATATATTAGAGTATGCTCTGCCACCGACTGTTGTGTTACACGTCTTTATTTGATGTGTCTTTACACGTCTTTTTATGCTTATAACTGATATACATCCGTGAGCCAATAGTATAAGAGCAGTTATGATAATTATCAATGATTTCATATTTTGCATTCATTTCTTCATTAGTTTAATTTTGATAAAAGAGTAAGCACCGTAATACTCTTAGGAGCATAAGATTCTAACATTATCTGACAGGCCTCTTTTATTGATTGTCCTCTACTAATAGTATCATCAATAATAAGAACGTCTTGGTCGTTTATCTTATTCGCAAATTCGGCAAATCTGTCATCGCTAAGTTTTAGTGTTGAATCAAGTACATCCCTCATTTGATTGTTCTTAATCAAATGCCTTGAAAAATAGCCGTTTCTTTCCTTATCCATCAAATCGAGGTATCGTCCCAATTCATAATATTTTGAGTTAAATTCGTCTTTATAAAACTCCCTGAATTTTGAGTTAAAGTCAAGAACAATATCATCAACTTCCTCAGTGGTTAGTTTGCAAATAACTCCCTTAATAAGTTCTGCATTTCTACTTTTAGACATCACAACATCTGCAATATGCATATTTAATTCACTTCCACTTGGCATTAGAATAGTCAAACCAACAGGATACATAGTTGCAAATTTTGTGGCAATAGCATCAAATTGTTTTTCGATTGCATTTCTGTCACTTTCATCACGAAACGTCCATCCACCTTCACCTTTAAGTGCATAAAAAAGTGGATTTCCATCACCACGAAGTCCTCTTTTTCTTTTAAAGATAGACCATACTTGAACATTCGGAACTATATCCCCATCCATTGTTGGATTGTGTTCAATAGTTGTATCAACATTTTCTTCGTGTGAAGGGTTATATGAAACGGTTTTGGTATGTGGGTCAAAATCAATACCCTCATTTATGACACTATCTATTGATTGTGCAACCGCCTGGTTTACAATTTTGTCCATACGAGAATTATTCATATATTTCTTTAATGATTTCATAGATTTTACTTTTCCTTTATTTATAATAAATACTTTTAAGCAGCCATTTCTAACAGTTGAACCATATTGTAGTCCACCAAACCGATAGATGCTGCGAACATATCTCTGAAACAGTCACAACCCTTCATCTTACGACAGTTGTAACGATATACAGCCTCATCTACATATCTCTGTAGATACTTGCTTGTAATAGAGTGATAGATACCCTCAATCATACGCTTGAGCGTACCCCAAAAGCCCTCGATGGTGTTTGTAAAGTCACCACCCTTAACATACTCATTTCTGCCGTGATTAACGACCTTGTGAGTGTACTTGGTCTCATCAATACCATTGTATGAATTCAATTCGTCAGTATAGACGTTAGAACCCTCAGCGATGAACTGACCAATTAGAGGGAGCAGAGTAGCACTATCAGTCTTTTCGCACTTGACAGCAATCACCTTGCCACCACGCTGAACCATACCGAACACAGGTGTCTTGGTCTTGGTTGAACGACCTTGTGTGCCTGGTGTGCGTCTGCTCTCGTGTTTGTTCTTCTCCTTACCACCGATGTAAACCTCGTCACACTCAACAACACCCTTAAGGGCAATAGTATCATCTTGTGCGAACAGAGTCCTAATCTTGTGCAGAATGAACCAAGCAGTCTTCTGAGTTACGTCAATGTCTCTTGCAAGCTGATGGCTGCTGATGCCCTTCTTGTGAGAAGAAATCAGATACATCGCCATAAACCATTTGCGAAGGTCAATCTTGGTGTTCTCAAATATTGTACCAACCTTCTCGCTAAAGTTCTTGTGGCACTCTGAACAGCAGAAGCGACCATCTGCTCTCTTGTGGCAATGATGCTTACCGCAGTAAGGGCACACAACATCATCACCCCAACGAGACTCAACGATAGCTTGTTGGCACTTTTCCTCAGTGTTAAAGTATGTAGCCACTGAAAACAGCGAATTGAATTTACTGAAATTAATCAGAATGTCTCTAATATATTTTATCCGTATCTTATTTATAGTTCAAAGATACGAAAAATATTTGAGAAAAACAAATCTTTCAGCAACTTTTTTATTAACTGCCTCATTTTTAGCTTATTTACACACATTTGTAGCCAACAAGTATATCGTTACCAATTTTTATCGGTTTCCGTTTTAATTTTTAGGGGGCTCGTTTACATTTTATGGTCAAAATAAGTAACTAATGATTTTTAAGATTATGAACAAAGACAAGATTTTTATGGTGATGATTCATGTTATGGCAGGTGTGTTATGAGGGCATTCTTGAGGAACTTGCTTCGGTCACACAATATATTCCCCCGAATGGGGTGATTTTCTCGTTTTTTATTTGTACTTTTGTAATGTTATGTCATCAGAGTTTTTGTCTGATTCGTTTTGCAGCACTTAGTTAGGCAAATCTCTGACATGACAAATTCCTGAGCAACTTTTTGTTGTCCAGGATATTATGAGGTTTGATCAAAATAGTGCTGCGGATTAAAGGTATATGAATAATTCATATTATATCAAAGCCCAGAATAAGGAGATTGCCTTGTCGGCAGAAGAGTTATTGACCATGTTCAATCGGAATATCACCAAGAATGCCGAACTTCTTGATTATATTGGGAGGAGCAATCTCTTCGAAATTATTGGAAAAGCAAGAAATGAAAGCGTGCATAGCCGTTTTATTGCTGAACTATTGTCTGGTATTTTTTTCAATGCTGACAGCCGCGAGTCAACTCTATTTCATTTCTTGGACTTGCTATTATACCGGTGCGCTGTGGAATCAAAATCTGGGGAAGTCAATCCTCATCTTAAGAATGAGATACTTAAACGTTCAGTGTTATTTGAAAAAGCAGAGGCCCTTTGTGAACTCCCCGTAACGCAGTACCGGAAGTCTTACGGCAGCACTGTCAATGCAAGGGCTATAGAAAAAGATGATAGGTTAGATATATATCTACAGTACAAATTAACGAAGAAAATTGCTGAAAGAGATACACTGGAAATATTTATTGAGAACAAAGTTAACAGTTCGGAATTTGACTCTCAGACAGTTCGTTACTTCGAGGCATGTGACAACGGAGGACGAAAACGTCCTTTCCAGTTGTTTGTATATCTGACATCGCAGTCTGGTCGCGACATGGATGATTATATCAGTTTAGACAAAAAATACAAGCCTGCCAGCTCTCATTACATACACATCTGTTATCAGGACATCCTTGACTATATCATAGAACCCATGTTGGCAGACGAAAGGTTGGATGCAGACAAAAATGAGAAGTTGAATGAATACGTCAGTTGTCTTGAACTTCCTGCCATGCCCGATGAGGATTCACAGGCTTCAGCCAAAGATCTGTCTATTATGGCAATCAGCACAAGGGAAAAACAATTGGTGAACTCTTTTATGGAAGATCCCATCAATCGAAGAATTGTTGAAAAAACCGTTGAGACAAAGCTTGGTGAACCATTGTATTCAGTTACCACATGGGGCACCTTGTTAAATTCCAAAGAAGCACTAAATGGAGCTCTTTTGGGTTTGTCAAATACATTTGAAGAACCTCTCGAAATGCTTAAGGAGGTCGCAGATTGTTCCATTGTTGGCAAACAGAATGGGGCGAATCCATTTTTAATCTATTCTCCAGAAGCCTGGCGTGCAACAACGAACTATTCATGGGGCAAAAAATCGCTGATGTGTAAGTATTTGCCTTATGAGAAATTGTATGTTTGTGCCGGAAAGGTTTTGGCTCTATCAATGATGCTTTGCTTGCTGCTATTGAAGGTTATCAGGCAAAATACA
>JAFTFA010000075.1 GCA_017449785.1 Muribaculaceae bacterium
GACTGGAGCACCTGGTCTATAAGGCCGGCGGCTCGGCACTGCCCACCAGCCACGAGACGTTGGACGCCGACTTCCACTATGTCTATCAGGAGGGGCGTGCCGTCTATCGTCACGACGTCATCGAGATGCTCACCTCGAGCCAGTACGTGATGAAGTGCATCAACCTGAGCAACCACAACATCCAGTTGTTCTTGCCCCATCAGGCCAACCTGCGCATCATCGAGGCCGTCGGCGCCCGCCTGAGCATCGACGAGAGCAAGGTGCTGGTCAACATCCAGCATCGCGGCAACACCAGCGCCGCCAGCATCCCCCTGTGCCTCGACGAGAACAAGCACCGCCTCCACAAGGGCGACAAGATGGTTCTCACCGCCTTCGGCGCCGGGTTCACCTGGGGTGCCATCTACCTCGTCTGGTCGTTGTAATGGTCAGGCACGGCGTGCCGCGACCATCATCGCCGCGTCCACGCCCCGCCCCACCCTGCACGACCGTCGAGAGTGAACACTACCACACAACGAAGCATCACTACTCACGACAGCAACAACACGAGTAGCGATGCTTCTTGGATATAAGCATTAGCCCTCCCCTCTTCTTCTCTCACCGGCCACCAACTAAAAACTAAAAACTTACAACTAACAACTAACAACTAAAAAAAACATGCATCGAGCAGGATTTGTCAACATCGTGGGCAACCCCAACGTGGGGAAATCGACACTGAGCAACCGCCTGGTGGGCGAGCGGCTGTCCATCATCACCAGCAAGGCCCAGACCACGCGCCACCGCATCATGGGCATCGTCAACGGTGAGGACTACCAGATCGTCTTCAGCGACACGCCCGGCGTGCTCAAGCCCAAGTTCCGCCTCCAGCAGAGCATGCTGGAATACTCCACCGGCGCACTCGTCGATGCCGACGTGCTGCTCTATGTCACCGACGTCATCGAGACACCCACCAAGAATCAAGACTTCCTCGACCGCGTCGCCAGGGAGAAGATTCCCATCCTGCTGGTCATCAACAAGATCGACCTGCTCAAGGGAAACGACGACCTCGTACGCCTCATCGACCAGTGGAAAGAACTCTTGCCCACCGCCGAGGTCTTCCCCACAAGCGCGCTCGAGAACTTCAACGTCGACAACATCATGAAGCGCATCGTCGAACTCCTGCCCGAGAACCCGCCCTACTTCGGCAAGGACGCCCTCACCGACCGCAGCAGCCGCTTCTTTGTCACCGAGATCGTCAGGGAGAAAATCCTGCTCACCTATGACAAGGAAGTCCCCTATGCCACCCAGGTCATCGTCGAGAAGTTTGACGAGAGCGACACCGCCATCCACATCATGGCCGTCATCTATGTCGAGCGAGATAGCCAGAAGGGGATCATCATCGGCCACCAGGGCAAGATGCTCAAGCGCGTCGGCACACTGGCCCGCAAGGACATCGAGACCTTCTTTGAGAAACGAGTCTTCCTGGAACTCTATGTCAAGGTCGAGAAGGACTGGCGCAACCAGGAGAACAAGTTGCGCGCCTTCGGCTACATCGAGTAAAAAGACATCCCCCAAAGGACTTACAACTTACAACTAAAAACTAAAAACTTACAACTAACAACTGAAGCATAAATGGGACGATTAGTAGCTATCGTGGGACGCCCCAACGTGGGCAAGTCAACACTGTTTAACCGCCTGACCCAGACGCGCGCCGCCATCGTCAACGACACCAGCGGCACCACGCGCGACCGCCAGTACGGCAAGATGGAGTGGAACGGCATGGAGATGTCGGTTGTCGATACCGGTGGATGGGTCGTCAACAGCGAGGACATCTTTGAAGAGGAAATCAACAAGCAGGTACACCTCGCCATCGACGAGGCCGACGTCATCCTCTTTGTCGTGGACATCAAGAACGGCATCACCGACCTCGACGACCACGTCGCCGACATCCTGCGCCGCTCTTCCAAGCCCGTCATCGTCGTCGCCAACAAGGACGACAACAACCAGAGCATGTATGCCGAGGCCGAGTTCTACGCCCTCGGACTCGGACAGCCCTTCTCCATCTCGGCCATCAACGGCAACGGCACGGGCGACCTGCTCGACGAGGTCGTCAAGCAGATGCCCGACAAGGCCGAGGAGGTCCTCGACGAGGAGCTCCCGCGATTTGCCATCGTCGGCAGGCCCAACGCCGGCAAGTCGTCGCTCGTCAACTCCCTGATGGACGAGCAGCGCAACATCGTCACCGACATCGCCGGCACCACCCGCGACAGCATCTACTCGCGGTACAACAAGTTCGGCTTCAACTTCTACCTCGTGGACACCGCCGGCATCCGCAAGAAGAACAAGGTCAACGAGGACATCGAGTACTACTCAGTGCTGCGCTCCATCCGCGCCATCGAGAACAGCGACGTGTGCATCCTGCTCATCGACGCCACACGCGGCATCGAGGCCCAGGACGTCAACATCTTCTCCATCATCCAGAAGAACCGCAAGGGACTCGTCGTCCTGGTCAACAAGTGGGATGTCGCCCAGGACAAGTCACAACGCGCATTCGACCACTTCGAGGCCACCATACGCGAGCGCTTCGCCCCGTTCACCGACTTCCCCATCATCTTCGGCTCGGCACTCACCAAGCAACGCATCCACAAGGTGCTCCAGACGGCCATCGACGTCCACAACAACCGCCACATCACCATCCCCACCTCACAGCTCAACAACGTGCTGCAAGCCGACATCCAGGCCTATCCGCCTCCCGCCGTCAAGGGCAAGTATGTCAAGATCAAGTACATCACCATGTTGAAGGGTGCCCATGTGCCCACGTTCATCTTCTTCTGCAACCTGCCGCAATGGGTCAAGGACCCCTACAAACGCTACCTCGAGAACAAGATACGAGAGCACTGGAACCTCAACGGTACGCCCATCAACATCTTTTTCCGCGAGAAATAAAAAAATCCAACATAATATGGCCACTATTAAAGTGGCCATATTATGTTGTTTTACAACACTTTACACAAATCAGACAAGAAAAAATCCAGAATTTATATTCTAAAACATATAAAAAAGTTTGGTGCGTTCTAAAGATTCTTTGTACGTTTGTACTCAGAAAAAAGAAACAATACACAGAAAGACAAACAACAAGAACATATATACTTGAATTTTGGTTATGAAGATGGTGTGCTTTTGTGAAAAAGTGCACTTTCGCTTTCTATACCCCCCATCCTCCGCCCAAAAACTCACCTCCATCACCTCACAAGTCAAAACTTTATCGTATCTTTGCCATCAGATTCTAACCAAAACTATTTTTACGGCATGAAAAAGATGAACATGATCGCCATTTCACTGGCAGTGATGGCAATGGCCCTCTGGGCACCCGACGCTGCGGCACAGGCCACCCAAAACGTCAATCAACTCGAGCGCGACATCGAGCTCCACGAGAAGAACATCAAGGACAAGGAAGCCGCCATCCTGGATCTGGAAAACCGCATCGACGAGCTCAAGGCCCAGCTCAAGGAACTCGAGACCCAGAAGAAGACCCTCGAGAAGGAAGTCAAGAACGAGGTGAAACTGCGCAAGGACAAATTCACCACCCGCGACGAGCTGGTCTATGACCAGGAAATCGTGGACGTGCTCTACAACCCCTACAACAAGGGCGACATCGAGGAGGCACTCAAGAGCTTTGACGGCATGGAGACCAAGGACGTGATGAAGAAGAGGGAACTCATCGAGAAATATGGCGAGTACACCAAGAACCTCAAGGAATTCCTCGAGAAGCAGAAGACCGAACTCGCCAAGGCCAAGTGGACCTATCACTCATCGGCCACCGATGTGTACAAGAAGTTTGAGAAAGGCCTCAAGGGCACCAAGTACTGGAAAATCTATAACAAGAAGGAGAAAAACGAGAGCATCGACTATCTGGACCGCGTCATGGACAAGGTCATGCTCTTCAAGAACGACGGCCTCAAGAGCGAACACCAGCTCAACGAAGCCATCAACATGCTCTACGCCAACTGATATCGCTCAATAACCCATCATAGCAGGGATGCCGTGCCATCAATTTGCAGTTGAAACGGCATCCCCCGCTATTAGATTACACAGATTCAACGAGGCAATTCAAAGAAAAGCGCTCAATCATTTAGACTCTTCAACAGCAGGTATTAACTTTGGGGACGTGCAATCCGACAGTCGCACAACTGTTATTTTACTAATTATTGTTTAATCTAAACATTATCACTATGAACGGAAAAAAGATATGCAAATCCTTGCGTGAAATCCGTTGTCGCATCGCTCAAGCTAACGACATTGACTTCACGCCCAATGTCTGCACCCATGAGGGTGACTGCGCCGGCACCTGCCCAGCTTGCGAGAGCGAGTTGCGCTACATCGAGCGCCAGTTGCTCAGACGCACCGCCCAGGGCAAGAAAGTGGCACTCGCCGGGCTGGCTCTGGGAGCAGCCTCATTGATGCCCATGCATGCACAACAGTCGGCACCCTCCACTCCCCAAGCCACCACCCAGCGACCCGCCACCCCACGGTTGGTCGATGCCGCCCCGGGCGACACCGCAGCAGTAGTGGTGCGTGGCAAAGTCATCGATATGGATGACAAGACTGAAGCCATCGGCGCATCCGTTATCCTCAAAGGGACCAAACTCGGCACAGCGACCGACATCGACGGCAATTTCGCCATCCGCGTGCCCAGGGGCAGCCAACTCGTCATCTCCTATGTGGGATACGAGACGCAAGAATACAAGGTAAAAGCGATAACGGCCGATGAAGGCGTCGTCATCGCCCTCAAATCGAAAGGAAGTTGTACGGGTGAAGTGATCGTCGTTGGAGGGGTTCAGAATAATATGCCTGCTGTCGATGCCGACATCTACCTGCCCGACCGTCACCGTTGAGTGCAGCAAGGCCCAAACAGGGCCGATGCCTAATGGCTTATGAATCAGCAAAACCGCCGGCACATCAGCGTCGGCGGTTTCTATTCGGTGGTCCCACTTGGGCTTGAACCAAGGACTCCCTGATTATGAGTCAGGTGCTCTAACCAACTGAGCTATAGGACCGGCTCTTGACGGCTTGCCATCAATAGCGGATGCAAAATTACTAAATTCTCCCGACATGGCAACGGCTTACTTGATTTTTTTTCAAGCCACGGCCTTGATGAGAACGGCTCTCAGCCCTGACACAGAGCCCAATAGGTGGAAAAAACAAAAAAACTGAAGAAAAAATGGCAATTTTCACATTTTTTAAACATTGCAATTGTTACTATTAGAGAAATATTTAGTTAATTTGCAACGTCTAAAAAAGACAACCAGAGTATTCTTTTGAGGATACTACGAGTTAAGAAATGCTTTTATGGGGTAAATATAGTTTTCAAGTATTAGTAATTATGAGGGTCTCAGCAGTGATGCTTGGACCTTTCTTTTTTATCTGACCTCAACCGTCCGTCCTTCACGGCATGGCGGCTGCCATCTCAATCAGGGTAATGATTCCCTCCCGGCCCATGTTCATCATCAAGTCCAGAATACTCAGTCCGGGCACAAATCCCTCGCGCCCCCGTGCCCACATCTGGTAATAGGGCACATCGGCCAGGGGCAGGGCATCGGGCTTCTTCATGGCAATGCGGCCTCGCAGGTCCACCATCACCATCCCGTCCTCGTCGCCGCTATTGCGCGGCACGGCGCCATAACTCGTCTCCAGCGGCAGATCCATGAAATCGACAACCACCTGATGCAACTGGCTGTTGAAATCATGCAGGTAGCGCTGCTGGCCGTTGATGACACGCGACAGGTCGTCGGCCACATAGTCGAAGTAGGGCGACCGGCCATAGGCCGAGAACAGAGCACCCCAGTGCAGGCGACGCCAGTCGCCATGCTCCGAGATGAGCACGTCGCGCAGGGGGGTCAGCATGTTGTTGGTAGAGCCCACGAGGGGCACGGTGAGTGTCTGCACTCCGTTGGGGCCGTCGATGCGGTAACGGTGGTGGCTGTGACGCAGGGGCAGCCGGCGCTCGTCAAGGTCGATGAGCAGCGAGCCGTGCTTGAGTGCCGCGGCATAGCACCGCACGCTGGCGGCACACATGCCACCCATCACCACAGTTGTTACCGATGTATCTAGCATCTCTTAAAGCCTTTGTGGACGTTGCACAACTCAGCCAGCAAACATGAAATCGTGCTGCGCGCGAGAAATTCAACAAAATTCTGAATTAAATTTTTTATAAACTTATTTTGTTCAATTTCTCGGCCGTCAGGCCGATTTATAAAACCGCGCCGAGTTTTGCAATGGCTAAAAGTAGAACCTACTTCTTATCAGGATTAGGCATCTTGAAGATGCGGTTCCAACGGATGCCGCCGTCCAGCAAGCCGTGATCCTGGTTGAAGGAGATGAGGATGATCGACGGGGTGCCCACGATGTGGTCCTCGGGCACGAAGCCCCAGTAGCGGGAGTCAAGCGAGTTGTCGCGGTTGTCACCCTGCATCCAGTAGTAATCCATCTTGAAGGTGTAGCTTGTCGCGGGCTTGCCGTTGATCAGGATCTGTCCACCGTTCACCTGGAGGTCGTTGCCCTCGTAGTTGCGGATGCAGCGCTCATACAGCGGCAGGTTCTCGACGGTCAGGTCAATCTTGGCGCCCTTCTTGGGAATCCAGATGGGGCCGTAGTCGGCATGGGTCCAGCCATAGTCATGGCCCACGGGATAGGTCATGATCATGTCCGACGGATCGGGCTGCACGCGCTGGATGGTGCGCACCCAGGGCTTGGACTTCAATGTCTTGACCATGTCGCTGGTGAGCGGCAGGACATAGAGGTAGGGGATGACGTTCTGGTACATGTCCAGGGCATGGGCACGGTCGGCCACGCTCACGCCCATCTCCTCGAACAGGTCGTCGCCGATCTGGGTACCGTCGGTCTCGACATAGTAGCGGTATTGCACGTTCTTGGGCTGGGGAACGGCCTTGCCATTGACATAGACGATGCCGCCCTTGATCTGCAGGGTTTCGCCAGGCAGACCCAGGCAGCGCTTCACGTAGTTGTCGCGGCGGTCAACAGGCCGATAGATGATCTCACCGAAGTGATCCTTGTTGTTGCGCACCACGTCGAGGCCATATTCGGCACACAGCGTGTAGTAGTCGGGATTGGTCATCTTCAGGGCCACGGTATCACCGGCCGGGAAGTTAAACACCACGATGTCCATGCGCTCCACGTTGCGCAGGCCCTTCAGGCGGTGATACTCAAGTTGCGGATGCTCGATATAGGACTTGCAGTTAAATATCGGCAACATGTTCTGGGCCAGCGGGAAGTGAAGCGGCGTCTGCGGCACGCGGGGGCCGTAGGTCACCTTGTTCACCCACAGGAAATCACCCGTGAGCAGCGACTTCTCGAGCGAGGAAGACGGAATCTGATAGTTCTGTCCCACAAACAGAAACAGGAAATAGACCAGCACCAGGGCATAGACGATGGCGTCAATCCAACTCATGATGGTGCGCAGGGTCTTGTTCTTCATCCCCTTCCAGGCACCCCAGGGCAGGAATTGCGTCAGATAGATGTCACCCAGCAGCACCAGGCCCAACAGCAGCAGCGGGTTGCCCATCCAGATGGTCCACAGCACATAGATGAGTGCCACGGCACCGAAGCGGCACCAGCGGGTCGTCTTCACGCGACCCAGGCGCTCCTTGAGCGAGCCCGTCTGTCTCACGTATTCCTCTTCTTTCTTTTCCTTATTGTTATCCGTATGATTGGTGATATTGTCTGTTGCCATATTTTTGCCTTGTTTGAAAAATTTCGGTGCGAAATTACTAAATAATGTGGAAATAAGCAGTAACTTTGCCCTATAAGAAACAATTTTTAGGATATGTTATGAAAATCAGCAAGATTATCGCCCCTGGAGAGACCATCATCTACAAGCCCAAACTCAGCAAGTGGGCCTATCTGCACCTGGGCAGCTTCATCCGCAACCTGACCACGACCATTTTCCTGAGCGACAAGCGGTTCTTCCACAGCCACGGCTGGATTCACCGCCATGCCCACGAGATTGTCATCAGCAAGGTCGAGAGCATCCTCGTCGAGCAGAGCTTCTGGGGGCGCATCTTCAACTACGGCACCATCAAGGTCTCGGGCACGGGAGCTGGCACCATCGTGCTGCGCTACATCAAGCGTCCGCTCGAGTTCCAGCGTCAGGTACGCGCCATCCAGGGTGCCGGCGACGGCATTCCCGCCTGATTTTTTTCATCACTGTCGCAACCATGATATAATCGACGCCCTCATGCCTATCATCAATATCACTTCACTCGATCATCCCGGGGTAGAAGTCTATGGCACATTGACCGAAGCGCAACTGCGCAACCGCCTGGAGCCCGACAAGGGCATCTTCATCGCCGAGAGCCCCAAGGTCATCCACGTGGCCCTCAACGCGGGCTACGAGCCGTTGTCGTTGCTGTGCGAGCGTCGCCACATCACGGGCGATGCTGCCGGCATCATCGAGCGTTGTGGCGACATCCCCGTCTATACCGGCGAGCGCGACCTGCTGGCTGCCCTCACGGGCTACACGTTGACACGCGGCGTGCTGTGTGCCATGCGCCGTCCCCTGCCCCGCCCTGCCAGCGACATCTGCCGTGATGCCAGCCGCGTCGTGGTCATCGACGGCGTGACCGACACGACCAACATCGGTGCCATCTTCCGCTCGGCGGCCGCCCTGGGCATCGACGCCGTGCTGCTCACCCCGACGGCCTGTGACCCGTTGAACCGCCGCGCCGTGCGCGTGTCGATGGGATCGGTCTTCCTGGTTCCCTGGACGTGGATCGACGAGCCCGTCACACCCCGCCTCAACGAGTTGGGCTTCAAGACCGCCGCCATGGCCCTGAGCGACGATTCCATCGCCCTCGACGACCCGATGCTCAAGCAGGAGCCCCGCCTGGCGCTCATTATGGGCACCGAGGGCGACGGCCTGTCCCGTGAGGCCATCACCGCGGCCGACCACGTCGTGCGCATCCCGATGAAGCATGGCGTCGATTCTCTCAACGTCGCTGCCGCCGCGGCGGTCGCTTTCTGGGAACTGCGCCGACGGTGATGCCCCGTCACAATCCAACAACTTGACCCAAAACACATCATCCATCATGAATAAGAATCTCACTTTCCTGCTGGCAGGCATCCTGACCTGCTTGATGTTTGCCCAGTGCAGCACGGCCAACAACGTGCCTGGCCCCATCGCCGATGTTTCGCCCGCCAAGCCCGAGTATGCCGACCCGTCCCAATGGTTTATTACCGACCGCCATGCCCAGGCCGACATTTTCTATATCACCTCGACCGAGACGGGCGACTATGCGCTGCCCGACGGCACGACCTGCCACTATGCCGACACCTACAACGACAGCACGCGCCAGCCGCTGCGGGGCGAGATGCAGGGCGTTGACCGGCTCATCAGCGGGTCGCTCAACTACTATTCCCCTTACTATCGCCAGTGCTCACTGCAGACCTTCGCCAGCGACAGCCTGACCCACGCGCGACTGCCCATTGCCGGCGAGGACGTGAAACGCTCCTTTGACTACTACCTGAACCACTTGAACGGTGGCCGGCCCTTCGTTCTGGCGGGCTTCAGCCAGGGCGCGATGATCATGCTCGACTTGATCAAAGGGATGGACGATGCCACACGGGGACGCATGATTGCCGCCTATGCCATCGGGGTCGCCATCACCAGGGATGAACTCAACAGCAACCCGCATGTCATCGCCGCCCAGGGTGCCGATGACACGGGTGTCACCATCTGCTACAACTTGGTGCGCGACGTCACCTGCGCCCTGGCGGGCTGGGAACACAGCGCCGTGGCCATCAATCCCGTCAACTGGCACACCGACGCCACGCCCGCCACGCTCATCACCGAGCCCTCGCCCCTCATCCCGCTCGACCAGCAACGCAAGGACACGCTCACCGTCACTCTCGACCCCGCCACCGGCCTGCTGCTGGTGGACGGCTACACGGGCACCGACTACATCCTGCCCCTCATCGGCAAGGAGGGCAACTACCACAGCCGCGAGATCTGGCTCTACCGCGACCACCTGCGCGACAACATCGCCCGCCGCACCGCCCGCTACCTCAGCCACTGATCATCAACATGATGATACCTTCAAACAAGAAAAGCGCCTATTGGATCATCACCCTCACATCCAGTCCCGGACAAGCAACAATTCCGCCCATCCCCTCAATAGAGCAGCAGATCCTCGATGTTGTCTCGGTTGATAACGGTGAAATCGGCATCAGGATAGCCATTGCGGAACGACAACGGCATCGAGGCTTTGCGCTTGGGGTTCCACTTCAGTTCATAGGCTTGCAGTTTGCCGTCCTTCTCCTCAACATAGTCGATTTCCTGCTTATTGGTATTTCGCCAAAACCAACTGCTCGCATAGTCCATCAGGTACTCGTTGCGCTTCATCCGCTCGGCAATGGCATAATTTTCAAACAAGGCTCCAGCATCAGTACGATTTTCCACTTGAGAGAAGTTACCGATCAGGGCATTCCTGATGCCATTGTCGTAGAAATAGATTTTACGGCTGTTTTTCAACTCGTTGCGCAGGTTGCGGCTATACGAGCCTAAACGAAAGATAATATAAGCCTGCTCGAGAATCGAGATATAATTGGCTACCGTCTTAGCGTCCAAGCCGCAAAGTTGCGACAACTCATTATAGGACACCTCAGCCCCTACCTGATAGGCCAACGCCTGCAGCAACTTGGTCAGTTTTTCGGGCTTATGGATCCTGTCAAACTCCAGTATATCCTTATACAGATAACTCTGGGTCAATTCACGCAATATTGCCACCTCTCGACCCGGATGGGTCACCACATCGGGATAACTGCCAAATACCATGCGATGCGGCACCATACGCTTCTCCTCCAGCAGGCTTGTGTCGTTGACAAGTTCGGTGAAGGAGAGCGGGAATAATGTGTACTCCCACTTGAGGCCCGTGAGAGGCTCATTGATCTTGTTGGCCAGGTCAAACGACGAACTGCCCGTTGCCAACAATTGCACCTCGGGCATCTGGTCGGTAATCAACTTCAACTTGATGCCGATGTCCTCGATGCGCTGAGCCTCATCAATGACCACCACACGATGATTGCCGATAATGGCCTTCAACCGCGTTGATGTGATATTTTCAAACACGTCTCTTACATCGGGCTCGTCACCACTCATCCACAGCACCTCGGTATCGACCCCAGCAAATAGTTCTCTCAACAGGGTAGTTTTACCCACTTGTCTAGCACCCATGACGATGATGGCACGACCATCATGCAGCTGGTCCTTAATGATGCTCTCAATACTCCGCTTAATCATAACAAAAATCACTATTTGGCACAAAGATATAGCTTTATGATGGATTCCACAATACCTATTCCCGAAAAATCACAATTTTTCAGGAATAAATTCCGTGAAATTCATGATATTTCGGGAATACGTTCTGCAAAACCCATGATTTTTCGGGAATTTAAGTAGCAAATATTTAACACGCAAGAAAGAGGCTATGCCATCGCTCATGATGACATAGCCTCTTGATGAATGTGCGAGAATCGTTACTTCTTGCGGTACTTGTACTTGACGCCCAGGTTGTACATGATGAAGGACTGGATGTCGGTGTACTCGTCGATGATCTTGCTGATGGGCTTGCTGTGACCGTGGCCGGCCTTGCTGTCGATGCGGATGAGCTTGGGCTGGTCGCCGGTGTTGCAGTGCTGCAGCTCGGCGGCATACTTGAAGCTGTGGGCAGGCACCACGCGGTCGTCGTGGTCACCGGTGGTCACCATGATGGCGGGATAGGTCGTGCCGTCGTTCTTGATGTTGTGCAGCGGCGAATAGTTGCGCAGGTAGCGGAACATCTCGGGGCTGTCATCGCTGCGGCCATAGTCGGGGGCCCAATTCCAGCCGATGGTGAACTCGTGGTAGCGCAGCATGTCCATCACGCCCACCTGGGGCACGGCAGCGGCAAACAGGTCGGGACGCTGGTTGACAACGGCACCGACGAGCAGACCACCGTTGCTGGCACCGTTGCAAGCGAGCTTCTTGGGATTGGTGTACTTGTTGTCGATGAGCCACTCGGCAGCGGCAATGAAGTCGTCAAACACGTTCTGCTTGTTCATCTTGGTGCCGGCCTGGTGCCAATCTTCACCATACTCGCCACCGCCACGCAGGTTGACATAGGCGCAGATGCCACCGCAGTCCAGCATGGCAAACAGCGTGCGGGTATAGGTAAAGGCGGGGTTGAGGCTCACGTTGAAGCCGCCGTAGCCATACAGGAACGTGGGACGCTGGCCGTCGCGCTTCAGACCCTTCTTATAGACGAGGAACATGGGGATGCGGGCACCATCCTTGCTGTTGAAGAACACCTGCTCGGTCACATAGTCGTCGCTCTTGAGATTCACCTTGGGCTGGAAGAACGGTTCGCTCTTGCCCGTCTCCAGGTCATACTTGTAGATGGCACCGGGGAAGGTGTAGCTGGTGAAGCTGTAGAAGACCTCCTTGGCTTTATTCTTGCAGCTGAAGCCCACCGAGCCATAGGTAGGCAACTTGATCTCGCGGATGAGTTTACCATCGGCACCGTACAGGTAGGGGTGGCTCGAGGCGTCCTTGTCGTAGGTCAATATGAACTTGTGGTCGGCCATGGCAGCACCGGTGAGGACGGCGTCCTGCTCCGGAATGAATTCGGTGCAGGAAGCGGCAGACAAGTGCTCGGCATCATAGGCCACAATCTTGCACTTGGGAGCACCCTCGTTGGTCATGACATAGATCTTACCGTTATCGACACCGACGATACCGCGCTCATACTTCATGCCGCCGATGAGCTGCACGTAGTGCGGATTGCGGTCCTTCAGGTCCTTGACATAGATGTCGTTGCCCTCGGCATCGCTCTTCCACAGGAAGACGTAGCGCTCGTCGTCGCTCACGCTCACCTGGTGGAAGTGCAGGGGCTCGCCCTTGTCCTGATACTCGATGTAGTCCTCACTTTGGGGAGTGCCCAGCTTGTGGTAATACACCTTCTGGAACTCGTTCTTGGACGACTTGGCATCCTCGGGGGCATCATAGCCGCTGTAGAAGAAGCCGTCACCCAGCCACTGGGCATCGGTAAACTTGGCCCACACGATGTGGTCATCGAGGATTCTGTTCTCCTGGAGGTCCTTGACATAGATCTCGTTCCAGTCACTGCCGTTGCGGGTGATGACATAGGCCAGGTAGCGGCCATCGTTGGAGAAGTTGATTGATTGCAGGGCCACGGTGCCGTCATTGCTCAGCGTGTTGGGGTCGAGCACCATCTTGTGGTTTCCGTCGGCACGGTACTCATAGAGGACGCTCTGGTTCTGCAAGCCGTCGTTCTTGTAGAAGTAGAATTTGTCCTTCACCTTGAAGGGGGCCGACATCTTCTCGTAGTTGGCGAGTTCGGTGATGCGTTTCTTCACATCCTTGCGGAAGGAGATTTTTGACAGATAATTCTGGGTCACCTTGTTCTGGGCGTTGACCCACGCCTCGGTCTCGGCGCTGCGGTCATCCTCGAGCCAGCGGTAGGGGTCTGCCACCTGGGTGCCGAAGTAGTTGTCCACCGTGTCCACGCGACGCGTGTCGGGGTAGTTGATGCGAGCCTGCATCGTCAACGACGATGCTGCAATCAATGCACTGCTCATGAGTAAAATCCTTTCTTTCTTCATTGTTAGCTACTGTTTATTTAATGTATTGCAAAATTAATGGTTTGTAGCGAAACAAGAAAACATTGCCCTTAAAAAAAGGCAATAATCATGATGCCTGCCTGTCAGCCTTCGGTCATCGCGAGCCGCAAATAATTGGTACAGCGCGCGAAAAGCCCCTTTAGAATGATGGCAATTCGGAAAAGCGGTTGTATCTTTGTAGGCTGCAAAGTTGATTCTAATTTAAAACAAACTGTAACGACATGAAATTGATGACTAAGTACTTCTTGACCTTTGCTTTGTCCTTGTTTGCCGTCTTGTCGGCCAATGCTGCGACACCCGGCACACATCAGTCCCTCGACAGCAAATTGTCCATCTCGACCAGGATGTTTCTTGAAGAATTACAGGGCGACCTGGACTTCAACACCCCTACCCCTTCCCGATTGAACTCACCTGGCCTGCCCCAGCTGCTACAGCCCGTCGAGCGCCCCTATGTCGCCCCCGACACCATCGACGGCGTGGCCTATATCTCTGCCTTTGTCCGCGTGACAGCCGATGAGGCTGTCCGCGACATGGAGTCACTGGGCACCATCGTCGAGACACGCTTCAAGGACGGCCTGTTGACGGCTCTCATTCCCGTCGCGCGCATCCATGACGTGGCCGCCTTGCAGGGCGTGAAGAAGATCGAGGTCTCTCCGGTCATGAGGTTGGCCACCGACGAGGCCCGCAAGGCCACCAACGTCGATGACGTGCTCACCTGGTCGGCCGCGGCGCTCAATGCCGGTCTGCCCAAGCGATATGACGGCCGGGGCGTCATCCTGGGCGTCATTGACCGTGGCATCGACTATGACCACATCGCCTTCAAGGACAAGGACGGGAATTGCCGCATCAAGCGGGCATACGTCTTCAACGGCAAGGGCATCGACTACTACGGCACGGGCCAGTTGCCTAACGACGGCGTCACCAATACCGACCACGGCTCCCACACCAGCGCCATTGCCGGCGGCTCCAGCGTGATTGTCAACGGCACCGACATCACCGTGACCGATGACCACGGCAGCGCGACCTACGGTGGCATGGCACCCGGGGCCGAACTGTTCCTGTGCGGCATCAACGGCATGGGGGCAGCCCAGATTGCCAATGCCTTCCACAAGATTTGCGCCTATGCCGATAGCGTGGGCAAGCCCCTGGTGGTGAGCAACAGCTATGGCGACTATGTGTACAACCGCGACGGTGGCGGCACCCAGGCCGAGGTCATCGCACAACTCTTCGGCGAGGACCATCCGGGCCGCATCTGCGTGTTTGCCACGGGCAACAACGCCGGCCACAGCGGCGGTGAGCCTGGGGGCGTCTATGTCTCGGGCAGCGCGACCAGCGAGGCTCCGCTGGGCACCATCGTGTCGTCGAGCCCCGAAGTGCACGACGCAGGCTGGGTCTATTACCGCGGCGAGTACATTGCCGACGCCTTTACCCGCGCGACCGACGCCACGGGCATCGGCGTGAACATCGTCGTGCTGGACAAGGTTACCGGCGAGGTCGTGCACATCTATGACCACTCGTCGGCCAGCGGCAACGTGAGGTTGCAGCTCGATGACTACTTCACGGGCTATGGCGGCGACGGCAGGGCCCAGGTGCGCATCTACTATGACTACATGACGGCCAACAACCGCAAGCAGGCGCTCGTCTATGCCCCCTACGGCCTGATGAGCCCCGACTACACCCTCGCCGTCGAGGTCTATCCCATCGGGGGCAGCTCCGACGTCATCGACATGTGGTCGTGCGGCACGTTCACCTTCTTTGACAACCACCTCACCACCGAGGGCCACACCTGGACCCTGGGCAGCGACGACATGAGCGTCATGGCCAACGCCTGCTATCCGCAGGTCATCTCGGTCGGCTCCTACGTCTCCCGCACCCGCGAGGACAGCAATCAGGTGGGCGACATCTCGAACTTCTCCTGCTATGCCCTCGAGGGCATGGGCCCGCTGGGCACCATGCATCCCTGGATCACGGCTCCCGGCGAGGACATCATCAGCGCCTTCAACCACAACGTGAACCACGGCGACGATTATGACGAGATGGTCATCAACAACCCGCTGTACCCTTACGGCAGGATGTCGGGCACATCGATGTGCACGCCGACGGTCGCCGGCATCGTCGCCCTGTGGATGCAGGCTGCGGCCGAGTGTGGCAAGCAGTTCACGCTCAGCGAGGTGAAGGAGATCATGAAGGAGACCGCCATCCGCGACTCATGGGTCACCAGCGGGCCTAACGCGAGCCACTTTGGCAACGGCAAGATTGACGCCCTGGCCGGCATCGAGTACATTCTGGACAATTACCACGACTTCACCGTGGGCGACGTGGATCACGACGGCGCGATCAACATCTCGGATGTCACCACCCTCATCGGCTATCTGTTGAACAACGACAAACCCGCCTGTCCCATCTGCTCCGACGTCGATGCCGACGGTCACGTCAACATCTCGGACGTCACCACCCTCATCGGCATCCTCCTCCAGTCCCATTGATTGAAAAACTGGGGCAGATCATCCGTCCCAGTTTAACATCAGTTCGATAAAATGAGTGATTGTCAAGCAGTGCGTTAGCACCTAAGGGTGTGTGTTATAATTGGCTTCTGGAACCTTTAATCGAGCTTCGCTCGAGAAATTAAAACAAAATTATAAATAAAAAATCATTTTGTTTAATTTGGCTTCGCCGAGCTAAAGGTTCTCGGCCGCTAGGCCAATTAAAAGCCAGCAACTGAATAATAGCACACCTTCTTGTGTATCAACACTTTATTATTTTCGTCAAGCCCGCGTCAGTTTACTTCTCGAGGTGGGCGATGACGTTGAGCAGCGTCTGGCCCACCTCGGCGAGCGTGGTGGCGCTGATGCCGTCCATGGTGTCGTTCACGGTGTGCCAGGCGGGGCAGAAGCCCGTCGGGCTGTCGGCACGCATGTCGATGATATCGACACAGGGGATACCGGCACGATTGACAAACACGTGGTCGTCGGTCACGGCTCCGCCAGGTGTATTCATGAAGTGGTTACCCGCGGCGCAACCCCACACCAGGTCAACAAAGCCGCCGGCATACTCGGTCGAGTAGTACTCGCGGGTGAACGTGGCATCGGGCGCACCCACCATGTCGAGCAGGATGCCGAACAGCGGACTGTAGCCCGCCACGTGGGGATGCTGCACCCAGTACTGGGCACCCAGGGCCCACGACTCCTCGTTGTCATTCACGCCCATGTCCTCGGTATCGACCAGCACGATGTCCACGCCGATGGCCGTCTTTTCCTGCTTGAGCTGGCGGGCCAGCTGCAAGAGGACGCCCACGCCGCTGGCACCGTCGTTGGCTGCCATGACGGGCTTGCGGTGATTGGCGGGATCGGGGTCACTGTCGGCCCAGGGGCGCGCGTCCCAGTGGGCCATCAACAACAGGCGCTGGCTGGCCTCGGGGTTGATCACGCCGATGATGTTCTTGATGCCTATCTTGCCCTCGGTCGCCGTCTGGACGGTCGCTGTCTGGACATAGGCGGTGTCACACGAGGCCTGCAAGGTAGTCACGAGCCAGTCGGCACACTTGGCGTGGGCGGCGGTGCCGGGCACGCGGGGGCCGAAGTCACACTGCTGGCTGGTGAGTGCATAGGCGCCCTCGCCGTCAAACGGGCTGCGACTGACCGCGGCTGCGGTATCCTCGCCCGAACCTTCGACCGACGTTGACGAGCCCGCATTGCCGCCACAGGCGGTCACCAGGACTGCAAGCAACATATATAATAATGTCATCTTCATTTCACTTGTGCTATAGGGATGGTACAATCGGGAAAGAAAAAGAGATGCGGTATGTCCCGAACCGCTGTGATGCGGACACGACATACCGCATCCCCTTAGTAAAGTTGGTTAAAAGATGCGATGCTGGCTAGAGACTTACTTAGCCTCCTTGGCGGGAGCTGCGGGAGCTTCCTTGGCGGGAGCCTCCTTGGCAGGAACCGTAACATTGCCCTTAGATTCGGGAGCAGCGGCAGCGGGAGCCTCCTCGGCCTGAGTGCCGAAGTTGGGAGCCTGAGTCTCGCTGGTGGGCAACTTCTTGATCTGGGGAGCACCCTCAACGATGCTGGGAGCGGTAACGAATGCCGATAAGATGCTCAGCGCACAGATGAAGATGGCAAGACCCCAAGTGGCCTTCTCGACGAAGTCGGTCGTCTTGCGCACGCCCATAAACTGGTTGTAATTGTTCACGTTGGCAGCAAGGCCGCCACCTTTGGATTTTTGAATAAGGATGACAACGATCAGCAGGATCGATGCAATCGTGATCAGAATAGCAAAAATAATGTACATTTTTTCTTATTTTTTGTTGTTTAGTGTCTCATTTAAGACCAATTTGGTCAAAAACCGAATTTGGTCTGCAAAGTAAATACTTTTTTCTGGATAATTCAAACTTAATCGCTGAATTATTTCAAGGGCCTGTGAATATTTGTGTCTGGAGATGTACATTTTAGCCAGACTTTCACTGAGCATGGAATCATCGTTTTGAGTAGGATCGCTGATGGCCTCGTCAGCGATTTCGGCCTTTTCCTGCTCACCGACGGGCTTGGTGATCGGCGTCTGTGCCGCCTGTTCGCCCAGCTGCATCTGCTCGGCGATAAACTGGTTGATCAGGTCGTCCTGGGCATCTCCACCGGCGAGGTCCACCCCGCCCTCCTGCTGCTCCTGGGCGGCCAGCACGTCGGCATAGTCGGGCTGCGGATTGAAGATGGCACGGTTCAGGGCCTCGACCTCACCCGGGCTGGTCTTGCCGTAGTGGTCCAGGAAGCGGTCGATGGTCGTCACGGTATCTGGTGTCTGGGACTCTGCCCCTGGCGGATAGAAGTCGGCGATCGCCGCAGCGTCGTCACCCAGCATGAGCGCCAGGGCGCTACGGTCAGGAAAATTGATGGCCAGGCGCGACAGCACGTCCTCGTTGCCCTTCACGCCGTTGTGCTTGAGGTAGATGAGCGCGGGCAGCACGCTATAGGGCACGGCTTGTTCAGCCTGTTCCAGCCATTGCCGCGAGAGCGTCTCGCCGGTGCTGCCGGCCAGCCGCTTCATGTCCTCTATCCACGTCGTTATCGTCATCATGTCCAGCTTGTTACCAGTCGCCCAACGTGGCATTGAAGATCAGGTCGGACAAGTCTTTGCAGATCTGGTTGCACAGCTCGTCCTGCACGTCCACCAGCAGCTCACTGCTCGAGAAATCGCGGTAGGCGCTGAAGGACAGATCCTTGTTCAAGGCCTGGTTCTTGTTGTTGACATACTTGACCTTGACGGTGATCGTCAGCCTCGTCTGGCTGGCATAGGCGTCCTCACCGACGGCCTGGGGCGAGAGCTGGTAGTTGGTGATCTCTCCCTCCATGTGCAGGTCGGCATTGCGGTCATCGATGACGCGCAGCCGCGTCTGCTGGGCAATCATGTCGGTCATGCGGTTCTCAAACATCGACTGCAGCGGCGGATAGACCAGCGCGGCACGGATAGGGAACTCGCCGAACGAGATGGTCTTATAGACGTTATAGTCGATAGACGCGCCGTTGAGCGTGTAGCGCGGGATGCACGCCTGCCAGCCCAGTGTGGCGACGACGACAGTCAGCAGGATGATAATTAGCCGTTTCACAGTTGGTCCAGTTCGTATTGCTTGATTTTGCGGTATAATGTGCGTTCCGAGATGCCCAACTCCTGGGCGGTCGCCTTGCGGCGGCCGTTGTGACGGCGCAGTGCCATCTGTATGGTCTCGCGCTCGGTGTCCTCGAGGGTCTTGACGGTCTCGCCCTCAACATCCATCGGGGCGACCTCGTCAACACGGCCCAGGTCCTGGGGCTGGCCAGGCGACATGTCGTATGTGGGGGCCATCTCCACCTCGGCCGGGGACTTGTTGAAGCCCAGCAACGGATTGGGCTCGCGCTTGAGCTCATGCACGCTGGTAGAGACATGGGACGACGGGGCGCCACTATCCATGCGCTTCTTCAGGGCCTCGATCTCGGCCCGCATCGACAGGATGAGCGTGAAGAGCTGCTCGCGCTCGGCATTGTAGTCAAACGAGGGCTGCGTCTGCACCGTCAACGCCGACTCGCGGCTGCTGGGCATGTACTGCCGCAGGGCCGCGGCATCCACCGTGTTGCCCGACTCGAACAGGGCGACCTGTTCGATGACGCTCTTCAACTGGCGCACGTTGCCGGGCCAGTGGAAGGACTTGAGCAACCGCTGGGCATCCTCGGTCAGGGTGACCTCGCTGGTACGGTTCTCGTTGATGAAGTTGCGCAGGAACAGCCTGGACAGCAGCACGATGTCGTCGCCGCGGTCACGCAGGGGCGGCACGTTAATCTGCACCGTCGAGAGACGGTAATACAGGTCCTCGCGGAACTTGCCGTCCTTGACAGCCTGCAGCATGTCCTTGTTGGTGGCGGCCACGACGCGGATGTTGGTCTTGCGCACGGTGCTGTCGCCCACCCTCAGGTACTCTCCGTTCTCGAGCACGCGCAGCAGGCGGGCTTGGGTGCTCATGGGCATCTCGGCCACCTCGTCGAGGAAGATGACGCCGCCGTCGGCCTCCTCAAAGTAGCCCTTGTGGTCGGCGATGGCGCCGGTGAACGAGCCCTTCACGTGCCCGAACAGTTCACTGTCGATGGTACCCTCGGGGATGGCGCCGCAGTTCACGGCGATATACTTCTTGTGCTTGCGGGGGCTGCTCTCGTGGATGATCTTGGGAAAGGATTCCTTGCCCGAGCCGCTCTCGCCGATGATGAGCACGCTCAGGTCGATGGGGGCCACTAGGATGGCACGGCGGATGGCGGCCAGCAAGGCGGGCGACTGGCCCACGATGCCAAAGCGCTGCATCATCGTGCGGATCTGGTTATCGTTTATTGTTGCCATTTTTTCATTTTATAGGTTTCTGATTTCAGGAATTTGCCCAGTTCTTCGGGCGTCTTGTACTGCGCGTACTGCTCGGGCATGATGGGATTGCCCACGCTGACGCGGAAGTTGTAGTTCTTGCGGCGGAAGACCTCGCTGGGCAGACGCAGGGTGCGCAGTTTCCAGCTGATGACGCCCAGCGCAATCGAGAGTACGCTGTTGTGCCCGTGGATGTAGATGGGGATGACGGGCACCTTGAGTTTCTGGATCAGGCGCATGATCACGGGCTGCCACTCGCGATCCTCGACGCGCAGTTTCCAGGTGAGCTTGCTGACGGCGCCGGCCGGGAAGAATCCCATCGGGTGGCCGGCCTTGACATGCTTCAACGTGTCGCTGATGCCCTGCATCGACACGGCACGCTTGGCGGGATCCTCGCTGGCCAGGGCATCGACGGTGATGAAGTTGGGCATCATGCCGCCTATCTTGCTCAACAGCATGTTGACCATGAACTTGTAGTCGGGCCTGCGGGTGCCGATGATGTGGATCATCATCACGCCGTCCAGTGCACCGAAGGGGTGATTGGTCACCGTGATGAACGGTCCCTCGGGCAGATGATCGAGCACCTCACCGTTGCTGTAGGTGATCGTGGCATTCAGGTCCTTGAGCAAGCCGGTGCAGAATGGCACACCGGGTGTGCCGCAGTTGTGCCCATGGATCCAGTTCACGTCGTCGATATCAAGCAGGTGAAACAGCCACTTCACCAACTTGGGTTTCCCCTTGAAGAACGGCGCCATCTTGCACACGTCGTCATAGTCCAGGATATCGGGCTTGACGGGTTTGGGCTGTTGTTGCTGAGTGGTTTGCTCTTCTGGTTTGTTATCTTGTATCTTGTTTTCTTCCATTATCTATCTTTACAATCCTAAATCGGACCGCAAAGATACAACGATTTTTCGGGAACTGACATCAAAAAAAGTTAAAAAGTGACATTTTGGCAGATTCAAGCGAATTATGGAGCCTTTTCCCCCTCAAGCAGCAATACAGAATCCCTTGTTATTCATTAGGGCGCCCGGCAAAAGATTCAGCGAAGTCGCCGGATGCATGGCCGCCAATCGACAGTCATCAGAGTGTGCCACATATTGTTTTCTGGAACCCTTGATCGAGCTTCGTTCGAGAAATTCAAGCAAAATAATCAACAAAATTTTGTTTAATTCCTCGGCCGTTAGGCCGATTAAAAGCCCGCAACTTCATGATGACACGCCCTCATTGCCTGTGTCGGCGACAGGGCCGGCTTCTCACTTTTTCTTTTCCTGCTGCTGGAGCTGCTGCTCCTTGTAGGGATTGGACTTGACGAAGTTGCTGTCACGCTCGATCTTGACGACGACATGCTTGGTGTCGCCACGCCACAGCACGCGGCCCTTGTACTCATTATAGGTAAGGATGACGCGCTGACCGTCGGCAGCATAGCTCATGGCCTCGCGCACGAGAGTGCTGTCGTTGGGGATCGAGAAGAAGAAGTTGCTGTGCATGGCGACCAGGGTGTCCTCGATATAGCCCTCGGTGATCATTTCGCCCTCAAAGGTCTTGAAGACGGTGCCCTCATAGCTCACTCTCATCACCCAGCCCTTCTCCTGGCTCACGCGATAAGGACTGAAGTAGTATTGCCATACCCACCAGCCCAGGAACAGCACCATCGCCGCGATGATCAACGTGAGCAGTATCTTGAAGGTGCTGCCGCGGCGCTCGATGGTCGCTTCCTTGATCTCACGTTCCTCGCGTTCCTGCTCGGTTTCCTGATGCGGCAGTTTCTCCTCCTCGGGCTCCTGGTTCTCGATGAAATAATCGTCAAAGTTGTCGTCCATATTTTTTAAAGTTTTTAGTTGTAAGTTGTAAGTTGTAAGTTTTTTCAGCCCCAAGTTGTAAGTTCTCAGTTGTAAGTTTTTTCAGTCCTAAGTCACCCAGCTAACAACTTAAAACTAACAACTTAAAACTTAAAACTCACTACAAACTTATCTCGTCGTTGGTGGTATCGACCGTGGTCTGGCCCTTCTCGATGCGGCGGCGGTCAATCGCCATGCTGATGAAGGCATACACTCCCAGCACGATGACCAGCAGCGTCTGGAAGCCCCACACGAGCATAGCAAACGCCGAGGCGCGCGGGTCAAAGTTGGAAGGCGAGAACACGCCCACGCCGTAGAGCGACAGCCCGAAGATCGTTGCCACGTGCCAGGCACCCAACCCGCCGTTGGTGGGAATGCCCATGCCGATGCTGCTGAGCACAAACACGACGAGCACGGCCAGCACCGTCAGGCCGCTGGTGAAGGAGAAGGCTTGACAAGCCAGGTAGAGCTGCAGGTAATAGCAACCCCAGATGAGGAAAGTCAGC
>JAFTFA010000076.1 GCA_017449785.1 Muribaculaceae bacterium
GACGGTCAGCAGCCACATCATGTTGCGATGGTTGCGCTCCTGCTTGGTCTGGTAGGCATCCAGGATCTTGGGGACGATGTGCGACGCCTGGATGTTGCGCAGTCGCGTACCGTAGAAGTTGGCATCATCGACTGCCACGCGCATGTAGCGGTAGGCGCGGTCGATGTCGCCCTCGTCAAACAGTCGGTCGGCAATCGTCCTCAACGACGTGTTCTCGCGGATGCAGCCCTCAAGGTCGCTCTCGGCACTCTTGACCAGATAGTCCATCTGTCCCTGCTTGTCACCCATCTGGGCACAATAGAACGACATCATGCTGGTGATGATCGAGTAGATGCGCTCCCCGCTCCGATAATTCTTGGACAGGCCATCCAGCAAGGCGATGGCGGGACGGTAGCGCCCGGCGTCGGCCTCACACTCGGCCTGGGTGAGCAGATAATTGAGATTGTCACGCGGCACATCGATGCTGATGATCGCCTGGCGCTGTGCGACGAGATTCTGCACCGCCTCGGCGGCATATCGGGTGCCCTGCATGTACTCGGCCTGGTAGATCAGCAGGTCGGTGCGGGTGCGGTGATACAGGATGAGCTGATCGACTGTCAAGCGGGTGGTGTCAATCTGGCTCAGGGTCAGGCCTGCCTTGTCTATCAGGCAAGCGGTGGACAGAATATGTGCCAGATTCAGACGGCTCTCGTTCAGCAGCGAGGCGTTGTCCATGGCACGGGCAAGGCTCATGCACTGAGTCACATAGGCGTAGGCCGAATCATACTGGTAGGCCGAATACTCCTCATACAACCGACGGTTCACGGCATATCGCTCCATCAACGACGTCCCCTGCCTCAAGTCGGCCTTCATCTGGGCCAAGCGGGCCTCCTTGGCGGCAACAATGTCGGGTTGGGCCGCAATCAGGCTGTCCAGCCGGTCGAATGTTCCCTGCTGCGCTGCCGCCTGCGTCACAAGGCTTGTGGCAACCGCCAGGAGCAGTGCCACGAGCCCTAGAAACCTTGTCCGCTTGTTTCGCTTCATGTCGCAAAGGTAGTCAATTGTCGGTTATTCTGCAACCATGCCTAAGCCGTTTTCATTTGCTGCTCAGCAGCAGGTCGATCAACGCCGTCACGTCGGCGATAGAGATTTCGCCGTCCTGGTTCAGGTCGGCCAGTCGCATCTCACCTGCGGTCACATTACCCTTGAGCAGGATGTCGATCAGGGCAGTCACATCACCGATCGAGAGTTCGCCGTCACCGTTCACGTCGCCCACAAGTCCGCCGGCAGGTTCACCTTTATAATATACCTTATAGCCGCCTGCAGGGATCGAGAAGTTCTGGGTCGCATTCAGCGTCACGGGCGTGCTGGTCAAGCCGGAACCGATGTTGTCCACGTCGATAGCCAGTCGCCACTCGCCGGGTTCCACCCCGATCACAACCGAGTTCACCGCACTGGTGCCCAGGTTGAGCACCACGAGCACGGTCTGGTCGTTGTGATGGCGGGTATAGGCAACCAGGTTGCTGTTGCCCACGGTGAGGAAGTTGATCTCGCTGGCACGGTCGCCGTTGTCGATCAGGGCGTCGCAACTGTGCTTGAGGGCCGTCAGGGCCTTGACGGTGTTCAGCATCTTGCTGTCCACAGTATTCCAGTTGATGGGCGTGCGGTTGAAGTAGTCGAGCTTGCGCGTCATCAGGTAGCCGGTCTCCTGGCCGTTGTAGAGCAAGGGCATGCCGTAGAGGGTGAACGTCAGCACCGTGAAGGCATAGGCGTTGTTGCCATACTGCGTCGTCATCGAGCTGTTGTAGTTCTGGTCATGGTTGGTGAGATAGACCATGCGGCTCATGTTGTTGAAGCGCAGGTCGCCCACCAGGTTCTTGCACTGGCTGAGCACGCCGGCAGGGTTGGTCTTGTTGTTGACCAGGGCACTCTGGAAGCCCCAGGCGTAGTCATAGTCCCAGCCGCACACGAGCAGCCGCTGCACGCTGTTGGCCATGTCGCCCTCGCCCAGCATGGTGATGGTCTTGCCGGGCTTGTAGTCCTTCAAGGCCTTGATGGCACGAGTCCAGAAGGACGTGGGTATCGTGTTGCTGCTGATGTAATCACAACGGTAGCCGTCGATGTCGGCCTGGTCGATCCAGTACTGCATCGCCTCGATCATCGCCAGCTGGGTGGCCTCCTTGCTGTAGTCCAGCTGATAGACGTCGCCATAGCCGTTGGGGCTGGTGAGCGTCGAGTTGTAGTAGTCGCGGTGCTGGGTGATCCACACGTTGTCCTTGGACGTGTGGTTGGCGACCCAGTCGAGCCACACCTGCATGCCTCGCTGATGGGCGGCGGCGACAAATGCCTTGAGGTCGGCAATGGTGCCAAAGTCGCTGTTCACCGCATGGTAATCGCGGGGGGCATAGGGGCTGCCCAGCGAGCCGATGCGATCTGTCACGCCTCGCGGGTGGATGGGCATCAGCCAGATGATGTCGATGCCCAGGTCCTTGAGGTAGTCCAGTCGCTGCTGTGCGGCAGCGAGTGTTCCCGCACTGGTGAAATTGTACAGGTCAAGCTGGTAGATGACGTTCTGGTTGGGCACAAAGGTGCTCTCCCCTGCCCCGATGATGCGGGTCAGCTGGCCCATGACATAGTAGCCGTGGTTGGTAAACGAGCCGTCAACGCGGCCGGCCTGGTTGTTCCAGGTGAAGATCAGGCCTGTAGGCGCCGTGAGCGTGCCGGTATAGGTCCACTTGTAGATCTTGTGGCCGCTCTGTGTGTCACCCATGTAGGTCATCGACGGGCCAGGCCACGCGGCGCCGACGTAGGTGCGACCGTCGGTATTACCCTCCCATGCCCAGATGCAGGGAGCGCCGTTGACGGTTCCGTCGGCCTCAAAGAATACACACACTTCGCTGTCGCTGGTCAGCATCGGCTCATAGACCGCAGCTATCGACAGCATGGCAACCATCATCAGGATGGAGATTGATAAGATTCGTTTCATTGTGGTAATCATTGTCGTTGGTTGTTCGTTTTACAAAGGTATATATTTTTGACACGCGACGGCGGCGTTCAAATAAAAAATCTAAAGTTCAGAATCGCACAATCTACTGTAAACCATAATTTTGACACAAAACCACAATCCAATAAATCAAAGTCATTTTCACACCTCCATAACGACAAAAGTCGCCCTTGAGGGGCGACTCCTTGCCATGATGTAGAGGCTTCAGAACTTGAGGGTCACGTGTCCCAGGGCATTGATTCCAGCCATGGGATAGAAGCGAGGATCGCTCGCCAGCGTGTAGGGGTTCTCCTTGCGGCCGCCGGGATACAGGGCGCTGGTCATCGAGTAGCCGTTGGTCTCATACTTCTCGTTGAACAGGTTATAGACCGTGGCGCCCACGGTGATGCTGCGGATGCCGTGCAGCTTGAAGGTGTAGGCCACGTCCAGGTTGTTGACAAAGTAGGGATCCAGCGAGTCTTCCTTGCGCTCAAAATTGTCAAGATACTGGCGCGACACATACTGCGACTGCAGCGAGGCGGTGAAGCCCTTGTAGTCCACCCCGATCAAGCTGCCCACGGTCACGCTGGGCGAGAAGGCAATAGTCGTGTTGCCGGCGTGGATCTCGGTCTGGGTCCACATGTCGTCCCAGGTGTCGGCATTATAGTCGCTCACATAGCCCACATAGTCCTTGATGCGGTTGCGCGAGAACGTCGCGTTCACGTCCCAGCGCAGCCAGTCGGTGAAACGGTAACCGGCCATCAGCTCGACACCCATGCGGTAGCTGTCGGGCACATTCTCGGCCATGAGCTCGCCTATCTCGTTGATCTTGCCGTTGAGCACCAGCTGGTCCTTGTAGTCCATATAGTAGAAGTTGGCACCGGCACCGAAGTTGCCGCTGCTGTACTCGTAGCCCAATTCCCAGTCACAGAGCCTCTCCCGGGCGGGATGCTTCAGGAACAGGCCGTCGGTGTAGTTGTTACGCGTGGGCTCCTTCTGGGCGACGGCAAACGAGGCATAGGCGCGATTGCGTGCGTCAATCTGCCAGTTCACACCAGCCTTGGGGTTGAAGAAATCGAACGGCTCGTTGATGTCCAGGACTTGCAGGCGCTCGGGGTCGGCGGTCCAGTCCCACTTGTCGTTGTCGCCCGTGATGCGGTAGCCGATGTGGCGGTACTGCAGGTCGGCATAGGCACTCAAGCCGCCCGTGATCACATAGTTGCCCTTGATATAGATGTTGAAGTCGGTCTTGCGGCCGTTGTTGCGGTAATACTCATGGTCAGGATCCAGCGTGCCGGTGTAGTTCTCCACCCAGATCACGTTACCGTAGTGGTCGTTGCTGTAGCGGTTGAGGCCGCCGCCCAGCGTGGCTGCCAGCCTATCGCCGCTGTACTGCAACGAGAACACGCCGCCACCGAAACCGCTATCGACACATTTCTTCCTCACCAGGCTCGCCTTCTTGACCGTCCCCGAGGCCGTCACCACGGGCTCCAGGGCATACTCCTTGAGCGTGCGGGCATTCTTGTATTCCTGGTAGTAGCCGTAACCGTCGGTATAGTGCAGGGCCACATTGAGCTTCCACTCGGGGGTGAACGTCTGGTTCAGGATCAGCTGGTAGTGGGTCTGGCGATAGATGTCCTTCTGGTCCTTATAGAAGCCCGTCACCTCGCCGTCATGCTTGATCTCGCCATTGGGATTGTAGGTGCGGTTGTTCTTCAGGTCGTCGCGGCTGATTCCGTCCCAAGCGTGGTAGGTGTCTTCCTTGCCGCCATAGGTGATCAACCTCAACGACGTCTGGTTGTTGAAATAGCCCAGCTGGCCATAGTAGCTCATCATCTCACTGCTGGCCCTGTCGCGGTAGCCGTCGCTGCCGATGTGTGACAAGCGAGCCTCGATGGACCAGTGGTCGCCCAGCAAGCCGCTGCCCACGCGCAGGGTCTCCTTGTTGGTGTTGAAGGAGCCGTAGCTGCCCGAGAACTCGGCATAGGCGTCGCGCGAGAAGCTCTGGGTGCGCAGGTTCACGCTGCCGCCGAAGGCGCCCGAACCATTGGTCGACGTGCCCGCGCCACGCTGCACCTGGATGTCGCGCACCGACGAGGCAAAATCTGGCGTATTCACCCAGTAGATGCCGTGGCTCTCGGCATCGTTCTGCGGGATGTCGTTCACCGTGATGTTGATGCGCGTGGCATCGGTGCCGCGCACGCGCATCGACGTGTAGCCCACGCCGGCGCCCGCGTCACTGGTGGTGATCACGCTCGGCGTCATCGTCAGCAGGAACGGGATGTCCAGTCCGTGGTTCTCGGCAGCCAGTTGCTTGCCGGTGATGTTGGTAAACGCTACGGGAGTGTTCTCGGAGGCACGTGTGCCCAGCACCTGGACCTCGCTCAGGGCGATGGTCGGCACCGTGTCGGTTGCAGCGGGCTGTGCCGCCGCAACGATGGCTGCCAGCGACGTGGCAACCGTCAGTAAGGTCTTCTTCATTGTTTTAAATTAATAAGTTGTTCTCTACGCCGGTATTGTCCGGATCAGATTCCATGGGTATGATCTCAGCCCCTGATACCACCGGGGCACCCCAAACTCATTGAATCACGCCACAAAGGTACTGCAAGCCACGCGAAATGCCAAAATATAATGAACTATTTTTTAGCTGTGCAGCCCATCACGACCTGGGAACGCATCACCGCCGGCCATGATCGCCCTGTGCCAAAAAGCAATGACACCATCACAGGCCCCATTTCCACAAACGCCTGACGATCAAGACCATCAACCAATCCATTCATCCTCAACAAGTGGGGCGGAAATGTTAACAATGTGTTAAAACCCGTTTCCCCACCACGCAGCACAAGTTGAATTCCTACTGGTTCCCATATCAAACGACATCTGAGCCACAGGCTCGGAATACTTGACGATTGTTGTATCCCTTCTAGTTGCTACATCAAACCACGAGACTAGAAGGTGACGGGTGAGGGTTATCGGGTGTTGGTTACTTGTAGCGGTCGCTGATGTTGTAGATGGCCTTGTAGATGTCGCGGTCGATGTCGGTCAGGGCGATGCCGCGACGGGCCATGACGCGTTCGGCGATGGTGTAGAAGGTTTCCAGGGGGACGTTCTTGAAGCCGGCCGCAGCGCTGCCTTCCTGGAAGGAGGCGACGAAATTGCGCGGGAAGCCAGCACCGTGGATGTTGACGCCGACGCCCAGCACGGTGGCCGTGTTGATCATGCCGTTGACACCGATCTTGCTGTGATCGCCCATGAACAGGCCGCAGAATTGCAGACCCGTGCGCTCAAAACGCTTGCTGGCATAATTCCAGAGCTTGATCTCGCCGTAGTCGTTCTTGAGGTTGCTGGCCGTGGTGCCGCCGCCGATGTTGCACCATTCGCCAATGACGGCGTCGCCCAGGAATCCCTCGTGGGCCTTGTTGCTGTAGCCGATGAAGACCGTGTTCTCGACCTCGCCGCCGATCTTGCAATGCGGGCCCAGGGTGGTCGCCCCATAGACCTTGGCACCGATCCTGACCTTGGCATCGTGGCACGCGGCGAAGCCGCCGCGGATGCATGCACCCTCCATCACCTCGACATCGGGGCCGATGTAGATGGGACCGCCACAGGTGTTGAGCATGGCTCCCTCGACATAGGCTCCAGCCTCGACAAAGATGCGCGCACGGTCGCCGATGACCGTGTTGGTCGCCGACAGAGGCTGGGACTCCCGTCCCGCCGTGATGCGGTCAAAGTCATGCTCGAGCACAGTGCCATTGAACTCGAAGATGTCATACAGGTGCTTGATAATCAACGGGATGCTTGTCGCATAATGCACATTGGTGTAATGATGCGCGTCATAGTCGTGGGCCGAGCCGTTGAAGGCGATGAGATCCTCGCCGACCATCAGCGCCTCGCCGGGCTCGAGGGCGAGCACCTGCTGGGCGAGTTCGGGCGTGGGGATGACATGTCCGGCCACCATCAGGTTGACGGTGCGGCGCACGTGCAGCGGGAACTTCTTCTTCAAGTAGGGCACGGTGAGGTAACTGTAAGTGGCCTCGCCGAGCATCGACTGCCACTTCTCGCTGATGGTGGTGATGCCCACGCGCAGCAGAGCCGTCGGGCGTGTGTAGGTAAACGGCATCAGGTGTTTACGCACCTCGTTGTCGTCAAACAGGATGATATTGCGTGTATTCTTCTTCATTGCGTCATGAATTTCGATTTGGGATGCAAAAGTACTTGATTTTCCCGAATTAAGTTGCATCGTTGACCAAAAATGGCTAACTTTGCCGATAATTAACCAATAATAGCGGGAAATGAATTTCATCAAGCAAGACATTAAGGGCGTGTGGGTCATTGAGCCTAAGCGCTTTGGCGACAAGCGAGGATACTTCAGCGAGGTCTTCAAGCAGGCCGAGTTTGATGCCCATGTTGGGCATGTGGACTTCATTCAGGACAACGAGTCGTTCTCGAGCTACGGCGTGTTGCGTGGATTGCACTTCCAGCGCGGCGAGTGGAGCCAGGCCAAGCTGGTACGCGTGTCGCGCGGCACGGTGCTGGATGTGGTCGTGGACCTGCGTCACGGCAGTCCCACCTGGGGGCAACACCTGGCTGTTGAACTGAGTGCCGACACGGGCCGCCAGTTGTTCATCCCGCGCGGCTTCGCCCACGGCTTCGCTGTCTTGAGCGACGTTGCCCAATTCCAGTACAAGGTGGACAACCTCTATGCCCCTCAGAGCGAGGCCACCCTGCGCTACGACGAGCCCGCCCTGGGCATCGACTGGCGCATCCCCAGTGCCGACATGCTCCTCAGCGACAAGGACCTCAAGGGCCACCCCCTCGCCGAAATGACCCCCGACTTCCTGGGATTCTAATCCAGTCGGATTGCATACAAAAAAAGGCAGTGAGCAACGTCGATGTGACGATTGCCCACTGCTTTTATTATCTGGCGGTTGGTCAGTTCTTGAAGAGGAGCTGGTCGCCGGACGCATCGATGATGATGGGACGGTCGCGGTTGACCTTGCCGGCGATGATATCCTTGCTCAACTGGTTGAGGACCATCGACTGGATGGCTCGCTTGACAGGACGCGCGCCGAACTCGGGATCGTAGCCGGCCTTGCCCAGCAGACTGATGGCGGCATCGGTCACATCGAGGGTGATGCCGTTCTTGGCCAACATCTTCTTGACACCGCCGAGCTGCATGGTAACGATCTGGCGTATCTGCTCCTCATCGAGCGGCGTGAACATGATGATCTCGTCGATGCGGTTGAGAAACTCGGGACGGATACTTTTCTTCAACATCTCCATCACGTCGTCGCGCGTGCGGCCGATGACCTCGTCGCGGTTACCCTCGTTCAAGTGCTCAAAGCGCTCGCGGATGAGGCTGGAGCCCAGGTTGCTCGTCATGATGATGATGGTGTTCTTGAAGTTGACGGTGCGACCCTTGTTATCGGTCAGGCGGCCGTCGTCGAGCACTTGCAACAGCACGTTGAACACGTCGGGGTTGGCCTTCTCAATCTCGTCAAACAATACCACCGAATAAGGCTTGCGCCGCACGGCCTCGGTCAGCTGGCCACCCTCGTCATAGCCTACATAACCGGGAGGCGAACCGATGAGCCTGGTCACCGAGAACTTCTCCTGATACTCGCTCATGTCGATGCGCGTCATCATGTTCTCGTCATTGAACATATAGTCGGCCAGCGCCTTGGCCAGCTCGGTCTTGCCGACGCCCGTCGTTCCCAGGAAGATGAACGAGCCGATGGGCCGACGGGGGTCGTTCAAGCCGGCACGGCTGCGACGCACGGCGTCACTGATGGCCCTGATGGCATCGTCCTGGCCCACGACACGCTTGTGCAGTTCTTCCTCAAGGTGAAGCAGTTTCTCCTTCTCGCTCTGGAGCATCTTGGTCACGGGGATGCCCGTCCATCGCGAAACGACATCGGCAATGTCGTCGCTATCGACTTCCTCCTTGATGAGCGCCTTGTCGCCCTGCATGTCGCGCAGTCGCTCCTGGATGCTCGCGTTCTCATCCTGCTTCTGCTTGATGAGCGAGTAGCGGATCTCGGCAACGCGCCCATAGTCACCGTTGCGCTCGGCACGCTCGGCCTCAAAGTTGAGCTGCTCGATGTCAATCTTGTTCTGCTGTATCTTGTTGATGAGTTCCTTCTCGCTTTTCCACTTGGCGTTATAGTCGCTCTCGCGGTCCTTGAGTTCGGCGATCTGCCTGTCAAGGTCGGCAATGCGGGCCTCATCACCGTCACGCTTGATGGCGGCCCGCTCGATCTCGAGCTGCGAAATCTTGCGGGAAATCTCATCCAGGCCCTGTGGCACGCTGTCCATCTCGATGCGCAACTTGGCGGCAGCCTCATCGATCAGGTCGATGGCCTTGTCGGGCAAGAAACGGTCGCTGATGTAGCGCTGGCTCAGCTGCACGGCGGCGATGATGGCATCATCCTTGATGCGCACCTTGTGGTGGTTCTCATAACGTTCCTTCAAGCCACGCAGGATGGCGATACTGCTCTCCTCGTCGGGCTCATCCACCATGACGATCTGGAAACGGCGCTCGAGGGCCTTGTCTTTCTCGAAGTACTTCTGGTACTCGTCAAGCGTCGTGGCGCCGATGCTGCGCAGGTCACCACGCGCCAGGGCAGGCTTCAAGATATTGGCGGCATCCATCGCGCCACTGCTCTTGCCTGCACCCACCAGCGTGTGTATCTCGTCGATAAAGAGGATGATCTCGCCCTGTGCCTGGGTGATCTCGTTGATGACCGACTTGAGGCGCTCCTCAAACTCACCCTGATACTTGGCACCGGCGATCAAGGCGCCCATGTCAAGCGAATAGACCTGCTTCATCTTCAGGTTCTCGGGCACGTCACCACGCACGATGCGCTGCGCCAGCCCCTCGACGATGGCGGTCTTGCCTGTACCCGGCTCACCGATGAGGATGGGATTGTTCTTGGTGCGGCGACTGAGGATCTGCAGCACTCGACGGATTTCATCATCACGGCCGATCACGGGATCGAGCTTGCCTTGACGGGCGCGCTCGTTAAGATTGACGGCATACTTGTTCAGAGCATTGTACTGCTCCTCGGCGCTCTGGGACGTCGCATTCTTACCCTTGCGCAATTCGCTGATGGCCATCTTGAGGTCGTCACGGGTCATGCCGGCATCCTTGAGAATGGACGATACCGTTGACTTCACCTCAAAGAGAGCCACCAGCAACGTCTCGACAGTCACATACTGATCTCCGCCCTTGCTGGCAAGGTCACTGGCCTTGTCGAGAACCTGGCTGGCGACATTGCTCAGATAGGGTTCACCACCGCTCACTCGCGGCAACTGCTGCAAAGCGGCATCCAGGGGACGCTCCACATTCATGGGGTTGATGTCCAGCTTCTGGAAGATGAAACGCACCACAGCATCGCCCTCGGTCATGACAGCCTTCAACAGGTGCTCGGGCTCAACGGCCTGATTGCCACCCGTCCGGGTCAGCTGAACAGCCTTCTGGACGACCTCCTGTGCTTTGATTGTAAAATTGTTGAAATTCATATGATTGTTTCTCCTTTCTTTATTTCTGGTTGAGTGTTTTATTCGTTTTTTTACCCCTCAACACTTGTGCCAAGGAAACAAAAACTGACAAAATGGCAGCAATCAAAAAAAGACGGCCCACCTCAATGAGATGAACCGTCTCGTGAATCTTATAGTCCCAGAGACTGTTTATTTCTTGGCCAGCACCGTGATGAATGTAATCAGCGACATTGCTGTTCCCATCATGCCCAGTCCAAATGTGAAAGTGGGAGCCACACTCCAGATGCTGCGCTTCTTGTACTTGTTGGGTGTAACATACAGGATGTCATTCTGCTGCAATTCAAACTCGGGCATGGTCATGAAATTGGCATCGTTCAGATTGATGCGCTTCACATAGCGCTGTCCATTCTGGTCGGTGCGAATCAGCATCACGTTATCACGACGGCCACTCAGTGACAAGTCACCACACATGGCAATGGCCTCAATCAGGTTGAGACGGCCATTAGTAGCCTGAATCACGCCCGTCTTATTGAAATCACCGAGGCAGAACACGCGGAAGTTCTGGATGCGGCACTCCACGTCGGGACGCTCGGTCAGGTAGCGAGGATAGATCTGAGCCGTGATGTAATCTTCCAGCGAGTGCTTCACCATGCCGACGACGTGCAAGCGGCCCAAGATCGGGAAATCGATGTTGCCGTTGTCATCAACAAGATAGAACATGGTCGTGTGATCACCGTAGGTATATCCCGCATTACCACCGATATTGCTGATATAATGCGTCTTGTTAAAGGGTTTGATGGCCTCCTCGTTGGAACCGGCCACGTTGATCTGCAACATGTCGCCAGGCTTGATGGTAAAGTCACCGGCCTGGGTTGTCGCAGCGGACAGTGCAGATGACGGGATCTGGTCGATATTGCTCATGAGGGTAATATCCTCGGTAGGATTGCATGCCGCGAACATCAGCGCAACGGCAGCCAGCATAAATAGATGACGGATTTTCATATTCTTTGCTTTTTATCGTTTGTTGTTTCTTCTAACCTGCAAAGTTAATACAAATTGTAATAACAACCATTTTTTTGAGCAAAAACATCCCGCTATCGGTAATTTTTGGCTAATTTTGCTGACATGAACAATCATCAACCGACCGTAGAACGCCATCCCTGGCCGCCCTACATTCCTGAAGGCGCCAGATACCTCTTCCTGGGCACATTTCCGCCCAAGGCCGAGCGCTGGTCCATGCCGTTTTTCTACCCCAACAAGATCAACGACTTCTGGCGCGTGATGGGTGTTATCTTCATGGGTGACCGTGATGCCCTGTGGGACAGCGAGGCCAAGTGTTTTGATCTAGAGGCCATCAAGTCGTTTCTTGACAGGGAGAAAATTGCGCTATGGGACACCGCTATGGCAGTGAGGCGTCTCAAGGACAACGCCAGCGACAAGTTCCTGGAGATTGTCGAGCCCATTGACCTGAATGCACTGCTAGACGCCCATCCCGGCATATCCACAGTTGTCACCACAGGCGAGAAGGCGACAGGCGTAATTGCGGACCAAGCCGGCATCGAGGTGCCCGCTATCGGTGTACCTGTAGAATGCCGCATCGGGGCCCACGACGTCACACTATGGCGAATGCCCTCGACCTCACGGGCATATCCCCTGGCGCTGGAGAAGAAAGCCGAAGCCTACCGCAAGGTATTCGGCCGATGACACCGATTGCGCTTTGTTAATAACTTTTTTGATACGTTTTAGGACAAAAATTTTGCTGTACCCATGAAACGATGTACCTTTGTGTGATGTTTTCGATAATTGAACATATAGAATACCTATTGATGCGCCACGACTGTGTCGCCATTCCTGGCTGGGGCTCGTTTATCGCCAACTACAGTGCAGCCAGCTATGACGACGAGCAGGAGGTGATGCAACACCCGCGGCGCAGCATCGGCTTCAACGCCAGTGCCTCACACAACGACGGCCTGCTCGCCCAGTCGCTCATGCGCCGCGAGGGGCTAGAGTATGATGACGCCATGCGTTTCATCGCCGACAGTGTGGCAACATTCCGCCAGCAGTTGTCAATGGATTGCGAGGTCTCGATGGGACGCCTCGGCTACTTCCGTCGCAACGACAGCCACCACATCGAGTTCGTGCCGTTTGCCGACGACGAGGCGCGTGACCGCTTCTATGGTCTGACCGACCTTGACATCAAGACTGTGACAACCCTGGAGCAAGAGGAGCAAGAAGTTGCTACCGCCACCGTGCCCGAACGCCGCAACCTGTTCTCGCGCAGGGCGACACGGATTGCCGCATCGGTTGCCGTGCTGGTCGGCCTTGGCATAGTGCTCACGACGCCCATTATCGTGGACCGCAACCACGAGATGGCCAGCATGGTCCCCGAGGTTTCCGGACCACAGGCCCAGCAGTTGGGAGGAGTGACCGTTCAGCAGGGCGTATCGGCCCAGGGCATCGAGATGGTCGAGGCCTGCCCCACCATCGCCAGCGTGGGCAATACCGCCGGCAAATATTATATGGTGATCGCCACCTTGCGCAACCAGCAGGAGCTGGACGCCTTCAAGGCCAAATATGCCTCATTGGTTCCTTACATGAAGTTGCTGGATTACAAGGGAATGGCCTGTGTCTATGTCGCCCGTAGCGACGATTACAGCACCTTAATGTCACTGCGCAGCGAGCTGCCTGAGCGCCTGCGCGACGTCTGGATCTACAACTGATGCAGGCAACATCAGGCAGGTATATCGCTTGCCGTTGAGCATCAACAACACGACATCATCCTTTTCAATGATACTGCGCACGTCATCCCGACCGATGACGTGCGTTTTCATTCGCTCATGAGTAAAGTCCATCGTGATGTCCACGCCAGTGATGGTGACCGACTTTTCCATGATCGACCAGCGTGCCTCGGGCGAGAAGCCATAGTAGAAATAGAGCAATGCCAGCACCATGGGCAGCACCACAAACAGCACCATCAGTGCCACGATGACAAAGCGCACGTCAATCCACACGGCCAGCACGCCGCACAATGCCACTGGCAGTACCATCCACAACCAGTTGTCGGCAAGGAACATGAGGCACAAGTGCCTCATGTAAGTCCCTGACGTGACACTCACCCCTTCTATCACCACCTGACCCAAAAGAATTGATGCTTATTTCTTCTTTGCCTTGGATTTGGCCGGCCTGTTGAACAGGGCCCTGCGACGGGCAATTTCCTCATAGCCACGCTTGTAGGCCTGACGGTTCTTCAACGCCAGCGTCTGGCAATAGCCTGTCCCCTCATTGTTATAGAGCTTGGACAGGTTGAGGTACTGCTTGCCGTTGCCTCGCACGACGGGGAATACTTCCTCCTTGCGCTTGTTCACCTTGTCGCACTGCACCGAGTGGTTCTCGGCGGTCGTTCCCGTCAATTCGACGGGGACACCGTCCTCGCCCACCCATACGGCAAAGACTTCGGCACAGGGGGGATAGCCCAGGGCAATCCACATGGTCGTCAACAACGGATTCTCGCCCGGGATGATGCCCTCGATGACCACACTGGCCGTCGAGATGCGGCGCGGAATGAAGTCCTGATCCACAATCCATGTGTCACCGCTGCGGGTGTAATCCTTGCCGATGAGTGAATTATAGAACGTGCGGGACAACTCCTCGGTAAAAACAGCCGGTGTAATGTCCTGGGCTGCAATGTGGGGTGCCAGCAGGGTTTTCTCGTTCTTGGCACGCACATAGCCCATTCCCTTGTCCTTCACGCCGCTATAACTGTAGTTGGTGCGCATCAAGATGCCGTCCTCGGCGTCTGCCAGGTCAAATTTCACATATTTATAATTGCCCGTCTCGAAATAGGCGCCATTGCCCTGAGCATCGATCACGCCGAAGTTGGCCTCCACGCCCAGCGGCTTGGGCAAGGTCTTCAACAGGCCCTCAAAGTCATCCACCGTCTTGCAACGCTCCAGGGCATAACGCATCAGTTCACCCTCGCGGTCCATGTTTTTCACGCCGTCGTTGCCGTTCAGGTTATAGGACGCCGTGTTCATGATCGCAAAGCCCGCCGTATTAAAGCCCATCCAGGCAGCCGTGTCTTGCAGGTCGCGGGCGTCGAACAGGGCGACAAATTCCATCAACCCGTCATGGCCCTTGATGCGCTCCACACGGTTGTTCAGGTCGTTGGTGTCACGGTTTTTCCACATCAGTGGACGCCCATTGGCCGTCAGCCGCCCACTCACGATGGCCGACGTGCAGGCGTCGGCCGCAAATGCTACAATCAGCGCGGCAATCAACGCCGCCAGTGTCTTCTTGCTCATGTGACTCTCATTTTAATATCCTGAGTGCAAAGATAATGTATTTTTTCTTTACAATCAATAAATCTTCATGCCACCGACAGGGCTCATTGCCCCCGCAACAGGTAAGAGATCAGTGCGGTTACATCCGAAATGTTTACCTTGCCATCGCCGTCAACGTCGGCACAGATCTCGCAAGCATTGCCAGAAGAACCCAGCAACAGGTTGATGAGGGTTGTGACGTCCGTGATGTTCACCTTTCCGTCATGGTCCACATCGCCAGGTTGATAGCCATGGCCGTTCTCAAACAGGGTCACGCTCTGAGCATTGCTCCAAGCACTCGTGGTGCCGTCAACATAGGTTGCCTTTACCTTATAGAAGAAGGTTCCGCCTGGAGTAAGGTTCTTGACGGTGTAGAATTTATCGGTAATTCCATTGATGAGTCGATAAGTGGCATCGCCTTCCTCGCTGGCACGGAGCGAGTTCATCTGGTTCACATCTCCGGCATAGACCTTAATGCTTGTCATGTCGGGGGAATAATACTCCTCGGCCGAAGTGAAGGAGATGATGTCGCCAGTGCTGGCTGTCACAGTCCATGTATAGGTTTCGCCATAAGCGAACTGGTGTCCCACAGGCGGCGTCTGAGTGGAGCCCACTGTCACATCACCCATTCCATAAGAGCTGCCGGCAGTGGTGACCTGCACCGTGAACACGTCATTGGCATAACCGCCAGGGACAGTGAAGTTGACATAGCCAGCGAAGAACGAGTTGCTGATGTACATCGCACTATGGCCTCCCATGAGTCCCTCTCCGCTCCATGGCTCGACAAGAGGCACGTTGTTGTAGCCTCCGGGGTAGTCACTGCCGTTGAGTTCGCCTATCAATTCAACGGCGGGACGCGTGGACACCTCAAGGGTGTAGCTATCAACATACTTATCCAGCGTCTGATCAGTCCAGTCGGCACGGAATTGCGTCAGGTTGATGAACTGTTCATCGGCGGAGAGCAACACAGGGGCATAGGTGTCAAGAGTAGCCTCGCCGTGGAGGGTCACGGTTTTGTCCTCGGCATCAGGGTTGCTCAAGGTGATGGTGGCGGTATGCACTCCGCTCATCTGCGGGGAATAGGTCACAGTGATCACCTTGCCGTTCTCCTGCTCGCTCACGGGGACCCTGGCAGCGTCGATCGCAAACGCGCCATTCTCGTCATTGAGCGTCAAGGTAATGTCGCTGTCCAGGTACTTGCCCCTTACCGTAAAGGTGGCGGTAGCTGTCTCGTCGGCACGGGTGCTCAGGTTCAACTTGTAGGGATTGACCGTGATCACCGGGCCCTCGGGCGGTGGCTGAATGCCCAGAATCATCTGCTGCTCAATATTATATGTCATATCGTTGCCAGTAAAGGCGTTGAGCGCAAAATCGCCGTTGCCATCACCGCTCCAGCCCCAATTCACATGAAAGGTGTTGGTGCCGGCATTGTAGCCATCGACATTAAAGGCATGACCACTCCAGCCAAACCAGGTATTGTAATCATAGGCACAGTACACAACGGGCCTCCCCTCGTCGAGTTCGTGCCGGAGCAGTTCAGACCACTCTTCGTCGGTGTAATACACGGCTGTATCGACCGCATTGTCA
>JAFTFA010000077.1 GCA_017449785.1 Muribaculaceae bacterium
ATGAAGTCGTAGAAATGAGTGACATGTTTCTCGAATTGGTCAGCCCCATCCACGTCATCGTAATAGGTGTAGTCTCCGATGATGATACGAGGGTTCTTCACCACGTTCTTGATGAAACAGAGGCTTGGAATCTTCGGATTCGGAAAAGCCTCATTCGGGTTGGGTCTGTTTTTTATCTCCATAAATTCCGATTTATCGTTCAATAAACGTAGGCAAAGGTAGCGAATTTATTACGCCAAACACTCACTTCTTTTAGATTTCGGTGATTTGGATAGAACATTCTCGCTCGGCAATGTTCATGCAAGCACGGCTTTGCTCACACTTTGTCACGATTATTATTGTTGATGAGGAGCTGATACTTGTCCAAAGCATAAAATCCAACTGCTTGGGCCATCCATGTCACAAATGAGGTCTCAGCGCTCTTATTATTTATTGATAAACATCAAGACCTGCTGTGCAATTGACCTCATTCCTATTACCGTGGGATGATTACATTTCTTGTCAATATCTTTTAACTCGATATATGGAATATCGTAATGGTTACAAATAACTTTGCTCGATTCTATAAAATCTTTTGATATCTTGTCATTGATAATACAGAAAATCTTGACATTGGGATACCTCTCCTTTGCCTGCTGTAACAGGCAGGCCAATGCAGGACGATAGGTGTAGAGGTCGGACCGACTAAAATTATCATATTGATAATCGCCCAACTCTGCCCCCGCCCATGCGTCGTTGGTGCCACCAAAGATGAAAATCACATCAGGGCTGCCAAGGCGTGGCAATCGGGTGATAAACGACCGTTCGCTGTAATCCTGATTATCGTATCCGTGGTAACTGACTGTCGCACCGCTGTAAGAGTCAATTTTCTCGATGAGGCAGCCAGCCTGATTGATGACCTGCCACCACCACGTCTGAGTGACATTGTCCACATCGGTTAATGAAGTGTCGGTCGGGGTATAGTACCATGTCTCGTTTCCCTCAGGTATATACCCCTGAAAAGTCGAGTAAGAGTCACCCAAAACAGAAACTCGTAGCCGGTTCTGTGCACTGGCGAACAGCGGAATCATCAGAATGAGAAGCAATATCTTTTTCATGACTAATAATGATTGATGTTATTAAAAACACAAATATAGCGACTAATTTTTGCAAAACATTCATTTTCTCTTATTTTTTGATGATTTGGAGAAATGGTTCTCGCTCGGCAATGCTCATGCAAGCCTGGCATGGCGCTCACATAATCACGTTTTTATTGTTGATGAGGCACTGGTACTTGTCCTGCGTGGTGTCCTTCACCGTAATACGCTGGTAGTCGTAGTCGTCGAGAGTGTCGAGGACATAGGTGTAGTCTGTCACCACGTCGAACAGGGCATTTGTCTCGTCATTAGACAATAGCGGTTGGTTTTGAATAGTGCGTCCCAGCACTCCCACCAGTTGCCGCAGTTCGCCTATCTGTTCCTTGCGAATATGCTCGTTGATGGCATAACCTTTGACAAGATAGTCCTTAAGGATGCGGTTGGCCCATTGGCGAAACTTCACACCACGCTTCGAATTCACTCGATAGCCAACAGAGATGATCATGTCCAAATTATAGAATGGGACGATACGTCTTACAGCTCTTTTTCCTTCAATTTGAACTTGTGCAATTTTTGCACAGGTTGACTTCTTGTCTAACTCTTCAACTTTATAAATGTTATTCACATGGCGTACAATTGATGTTCTGTCCGTCTGAAACAGTTCTGCCATCTGAGCCTGAGTCAGCCACACCGTATCGTTTTCCAGGCGAACGTTTATCTGCGTTTGCCCGTCCTCAGTCTGATATATAACGATCTTGCTTTCTTCCATAAATTCAGATTTCATTGCATTTAGGGCTTGCACCTAATTGCCGATTTGTCGTTCTTTTCTTGTTGCAAATTTACATAGAATCCCGAGAAATTGATGTAAATTTGCAACAATTTAATGATACGGGATTTTTCTGTAAGTCGATACGGTGCCCCATCACGGGCGTGGCCAGGGAAGAATCCTTTTCCGATAACTAAACACTGATGCTGATGAGAATGAATGTCAAAGAGTGGGTAACGGTCATCGTAGCTTTTGCCGTCATGGGGGTGACAACTGCCAGTGCGCAGATTACCCAGGAGCAGATGCGAACCGGAAGCGACGAACAGCTGCTGAGGGAATGGACCCGGGTGCTTTCCCATGACGAGTTTGGCGGACGTAAGCCCATGACGCCCTATGAGGACAAGACTGTGGACTATCTTGCCAAGCAGTTGGAGATCATAGGCTTGGAGCCTGCCTTCGACGGGAGTTGGTTCCAGCCCTTTGAGATGATTGCTGTTACTGCCAAGCCCGTGGGCAGCCGGCTCACGGTGAGCGGGAAGAAGAAAGCGGTGCTGCGCTATCCCGACGATTTGATCATCTGGACGACTCGTGCCACTGCGAAGATTGACCTGAAGAAGGCCGAGTATGTGTTCTGCGGTTTTGGCATCAACGCGCCCGAATATGGCTGGAATGACTACGAGGGCATCGATGTGAGGGGTAAGATCGTGATGGTCATGGTCAATGACCCCGGTTTCTATGACAGCCAACTCTTCAGGGGGCGCAATATGACCTACTACGGCCGTTGGACCTATAAATTTGAAGAGGCACAGCGTCAAGGCGCTGCCGGTTGCCTGGTGCTCCACCATACCGAGGCCGCCAGCTACGGGTGGCACGTCTGTGTGAATGGCCACCTGAGTAACAATCTCGGCATCTATCACCCGGAAACGCGCAATGGCGACGAATTGGCCGTCAGAGGGTGGCTGCATGAGGACGGTCTCAAAAAAATGTTTCTCGCGGCAGGCATGGATATGGACAAGGCACTGGCTGCTGCCAAAAAGCCCGGCTTCAAGAGCTTTTCCCTGAATGTGAGAGGTGACGTGAAGATGAATGTGACCTACGACATCCAGAAGACGCGCAACGTGGGCGGCATCCTGCGGGGGAGCGGCGACAATGGCGAGGCCGTCGTGTTCTGTGCCCACTGGGATCACCTGGGCATCGGGAAGGCCGACGAGACCGGCGACACGATATACAACGGTGCCGCAGACAATGCATCGGGCATGGCCGGGGCCTTGCTCGTGGCCAAGAAGTTCATGGAGATGCCACGGCCGCGTCGAGACCTGCTGTTCATCTTCCCCTCGTCGGAGGAGAGCGGACTTTTCGGCTCGGCATATTACTGCGACAACCCTGCCGTGCCCATGGAGAAGACTGTGGCCTGCCTTAATTTTGAGAGCATCGGTCCTGCCGAACTGACGCGCGATGTCGTGATTCTGGGTGGCGGGGAGAGCGATTTGGACCACTACTATGTGGCCGCCGCTGCCGCCCAGGGCAGGTATATCTATTTTGACGACGACAACTCTGACGGCTGGTTTTACCGTTCCGACCACTATAATTTTGTGAAAAAGGGCGTGCGTGCCGTGGTGTTGGAAAACGGCCGCCATCCCGTGGATGTGAGCAAACCCAACAAATACCCGATGCCGGTGTGGTATCACAAGCCATCCGACGAGTATCGTGAGGATTGGGACCTCAGCGGCACATTGTCCAACGTGAACCTGATCTACAGCGTAGGGCTGTCTTTGTCCAACAATCGGTAAACATCATCTCGTCGGGCGTTGGCAGCGTGGGGCCCCACTCCCTCAATGCGCGTTTCCTCCCTCCGCTGCTACCGCGCCTCCAGGCTTGCTGGCTTTCAATCGGTCGAGCGGCCGAGAAATTTGCGACAAAAGCGGTGCTGCCTCTACTGCCCAACAGGGCGACATCTACGATTTGACCTTCGCCGACTTCTTCACTTCCTCGTGATAGAAATAGTTGGCCACGACGGGCGGCTGGCCAAAGTCGCTGCGCTTGGTGTCGTCGTCGCGGACGTAGGTCATGCCCTGCCGGGCGGTGTATTCCCTCAACTGCTCGTCCAGGGCGACCCAGCAACTGCGGTCGCGCCTGGAATAGATCTCATGATAGAGGCTGTCGAGTTCGGGATGGTGGGCGTGTATCCAGTCCAGGATGACGGGGCGGTAGTCGCCGCGCAGGTTCAGGTTCTCCAGCCACACCAGGTTGCACTGGCCCTTGGCGCGCTCGATGATGGCCTCGACGTCGGTAATGCCGGGGAATATCGGGGAGATGAAGCAGGTGGTCTGCACGCCGGCCTCATAGAATTGTCGCATGGCCTCCAGGCGTCGCTCGATGCTCACGCCCTTGTCCATCTCCTGGCGGAATGACTCGTCGAGCGTGTTGATGCTCCACGACACGCGTGCCCCGGGGAAAGTCTTGATCAAGTCGAGGTCCCTCAGAATGAGGTCGCTCTTGGTCGAGATGCTGATTTTGGCGCCACTGCCCTGCATCTGCTCCAGGATGGCGCGGGTGCGCTGGTATTTGGCCTCATGAGGCTGATAGGGGTCGGTCACCGAACTCAGGAACAGCTCCTTGCCCCTATATTTCTCGGGATTCTTGATTTCGGGCCAGTGCTTCACGTCCAGGAAGGTGCCCCACGGCTCGGGATGATTGGTGAAGCGCTTCATGAACGAGGCATAGCAGTACTTGCAGGCATGGAGGCAGCCCACGTATGGATTCACAGCATAGTCCGACACAGGCAGGTTAGACTTGGACAACACGGTCTTGACCTCAATTTCTTTGATAACATTCATTTCGTGACGTATGTGTTTTAATGATTCTGGGCTGCAAAGGTAGTGATTTCTTGCGAACCCTCCCTAATAAACGCGAGCTTGATGAAATTATCAACTATCAATCAACGCGTTAGCAACTTCCCTTTTAAGATTAGAAGGAACTGGGGGCGTTGATGCACCAAGAGATAGAAGCTCTCCTCTCTTACTCACACGGCTACAGCGACTTGATGTCGCCAGAGCTCTCGGGCATCAGGTAACGGGTGCCGGTGTCCTTGCTGATCTGTTCACGGTACTGCTGGTCATAGCCGGGTGTGGTGTAGCGCCCAGGGACGACGGTGCCGTTCTCTGACGGCTTCATGATCTGGTCGTTATGCTTCAAGGCGATGAGGCGGAAGATCTTGTCACAGCGCTGCATCATCCGGGCGGTATAGGCGGCGCTATTGCTGGTGATGTAGGC
>JAFTFA010000078.1 GCA_017449785.1 Muribaculaceae bacterium
ATCGTCCATGTCATAGTCTGACATGAACAGCTCACGGGCAAAAGCCTTGAAGTCACCTGAGGGAGCGGCGAGAGCAGAGCCGAACTTGTCTGGACTCTGCCGAGTCGCCAGCGAAGAAGGCCGCCAGGTCAACTGAGAGCGCAGTGAGGGGGAGCCGTCTTCAGCGGTATCCGCATTCTGAATACTGTCTCACTCATAGCGGATGGCCTCGATGGGGTCGAGGTTAGCGGCTTTCTTGGCAGGATACCAGCCAAAAAAGATGCCCGTGATGGTACATACCAGGAAAGACAAGAGCACCGACCATGCCTGGATACTGATGGGCCACTTCAAGAGCAGTTTCATGGCAAAGGATGCTCCTACGCCGAACAGCACTCCGATGATGCCGCCCGTCACGCTGATGAGGATGGCCTCGATGAGAAACTGACTGAGGATATCGACTCCGCGTGCGCCGACACTCATGCGCAGGCCTATCTCCCTAGTGCGCTCGGTGACGCTCACATACATGATGTTCATGATGCCGATACCGCCCACCACGAGCGAGATGCCGGCGACACACGCCAGCAGGATCGTTAACATGCTCATGGTGCTTGTCATCATGGAGCTGATCTCCTCCTGGGAGCGGATTGAGAAGTTGTCATCCTCGCCCTCCTTGAGCTTGTGGCCGGTGCGCAGGATAGTCGTCACGTCCTTGATGGCCAAGTCGGTCATTTCCTCGGTCAGGGCACTGGCATAGATGCTCTGCAGGTAGGTTTGTGCCAGCACACGTTTCATCACAGTTGTATAGGGAGCCAGGACGATGTCATCCTGGTCCATACCCATCGAGTTGTAGCCTTTGCTCTTGAGAATGCCGACGACCTTCATCGGGATGGCATTGAAGCGGATTACCTGCCCGATGGGGTCGGCACCGCCGGGGAACAGGTTGTCAACGATGGTCTTGCCGATGACGCAGACCTTGGCGGCCGACTTGATATCGGCCTCGGTGAACATGGTGCCGCTCTCTACCGTCAGCTGGCGGATGGTGAGGTAGCCCTCGCTCACGCCTGTCACGCTGCTCTGGTAGTTGTTGTTACCGTAGATGAACTGGCCACCGCTCGACACATTAGGGCTCACCGCCGCCAGATACTTGTTCTGGTTGACAATGTTCTCATAGTCGGTGATGGTCAGCGTCTGCATCTCATCGGCACTTTGCCGGGCTCCGCCGGGGCCACGGTCGGCACCGGGGTGAATCATGATCATGTTGGAGCCCATCTCGCTGATGTTCTTCTTGATGCTCTGCTTGGAACCCTGGCCGATGGCCAGCATTGCGATGACAGACCCCACGCCGATGATGATGCCCAGCATCGTGAGGAAACTGCGCAGCTTGTTGTTATTGATGGCTTTTAGCGCTATCTTGAATAGGTTGGTACCGTTCATTGTCGGTTATTACTGGAATTAGGAATGTTACAGGATTGGTTGGATGGTTAATCGTCTTCGGTCACAGGGAGAGCCGCCAGTTTCTCGGCGGCGTTGAGGATGTGCGGGTTAGTGACATCCTCGCGCACCTTGCCATCACGCAGGTTGATGGTGCGTGTCGAGTAATCGGCGATTTCGGGATTGTGGGTCACAAAGATGATCGTGCGACCCTCGGCATGCAATTCCTGAAAGAGTACCAGTATCTCAAACGACGTGCGGGTATCCAGATTGCCAGTTGCCTCGTCGGCGAGGATGACAGCTGGGTCATTGACCAATGCCCTCGCTATGGCTACACGCTGCATCTGTCCACCAGACATCTGGTTGCTCTTGTGGTTCAGACGGTCGCCCAGTCCCACCCGCTGCAATGCCCTGATAGCCCTCTCACGGCGTTCACGGGCACTGACGGCGGCATTATACATGAGAGGCAGTTCCACGTTCTCGACCGCGGTAGTCTTGGCCAGGAGGTTATAGTTCTGGAAGACGAACCCGATCTTGCGGTTACGTAGCACGGCACATTGTGACTTGCTCATCGTGCGCACTGGTGTCCCGTCGAGTTTGTATTCGCCTTTGGTGGGCGTGTCCAGGCAACCGAGGATGTTGAGCAAGGTTGATTTGCCCGACCCTGAGGTTCCCATGATGGTAACAAACTCCCCCTCGTTGATGGTGAATGAGACTCCTCGTAGTGCATGCACCACTTCCTCACCGACGACAAAGTCGCGCCGAATGTTGTCCAGTTCGATAATCGGTTTGGGTGCCATACTCTACTTTTTATTGGTATTGTTGCTGTTTTTCTTGTTGCGGTTGGGCGGCCCTGGCATGAAAGGTGAATTCTCCTCACCTTCACCACTGGCTGTGGTTTCCTCCTGCTTGCCGACGATAATATCCATCACAACAGTTGCCCCCTCCTCAAGTCCACTCTTGATCTCGGTGTGTACACCATTAGTGATACCGGTCTCCACCTTGTGTGCCGTGAAGACATTGCCCTCGAGGGTCCACAGCTTTTTCTCGCCAGGTACATCCTTAATGACATACTTCTTGCCGATGATGCTAGGCTCTGGGGTGAAACGCAGTGCAGCGCTCGGGACGCTCACCACACCGCTGCGCTCGAGGGTGTAGATGGTGACATTGGCTGTCAAACCAGGCTTGAGTTTGAGGTCGGCATTGGGAGCCGTTATGACCACTTCATAGGTGACCACGTTGTTGGTCGTGGTGGCATTCTGCCTCACCTGCTTGACCGTTCCCGAGAACACATCATCGGGATAGGCATCGACGGTGAATGTCACGCGTTGACCCTCCTGGACTCCACCGATGTCGGCCTCGTCGACATTGGCAATGCACTGCATGTCAGTCAGGTCCTTGGCAATGGTGAACAGTGTGGGTGTGCTAAATGATGCGGCCACCGTCTGACCCTCCTCGACCGACTTGCTGATGACGATGCCATCGATGGGCGAGTAGATGGTGGCATAGCCCAGGTTGGTCTTGGCGCGTGTCACGCTCTGCTGGGCCACCTTGACGCTCTCCTGGGCCTTGCGGTAGCTCTGCAGTGCCACGTCATACTCTGCAGCACTCACCAAGTCCTTCTGCTTCAACTCATTGTAGCGGGCATAGTTCTTCTGCTGGTATTCCAGTTCAGTCTGGGCGCTACGCAGGTTAGCCTGTGCCGAAGTCAGCTCGCTGGTCAGGTTGGTGCGATCAAGCACGGCAATGACCTGGCCCTTCTTGACCACGCTGTTGTAGTCCACGTAGAGCTTGTTGACGATGCCCGACACCTGGGTGCCCACCTCAACTGTGGTCACGGCCTCGATGGTGCCTGTAGCGGTGATGCTCGTTGAGATGTCGGCAGTGGTGATCTGAGTGGTTTGGAAACTGATTCTGCTATCGGCCTTCTTTTTACCGAAGATGAAGAAGGCGCATACAGCAAGCAGTAGCACTATTAGCACTGTGATGATGAGGGTTTTCTTTTTCATTATCGTGTCGTTAATTTGATTGATTTCCATTAAAGGGTGATGGACTCACCGTTATAGTAGCGCAGCATGGCGATGTTGAGCAATGCCATGTACTTAGCCTGAAGCATCTGTTGGGTGGCGCTGCTCAGATTGGTCTTGTCCTGCGTGAGTTCGACGATATTCTTCATGCCCAAGCGGAACTGCTCGCTGGTGAGGTCATAACTCTCGCGACAGTAGTCCATGTTCTCTTTGGCTGCGATGTAACGTTGCTGGTTGTTGCGGGCTTGGAGCCAGTAGTTCTCGATGGTCTTCCAGAGGTTCTTCTGTGTGTCCACCATGTCAAGGTAAGCTGTCTCGCGCTCCAGTCGGGCCCTGGCGACGGCATTCTTGGTCTTGCCGTGATCCCAGATGGGTATGCTCAGTGTCACCCCGATGCCATTGTTCCACTGGTTCTTGAGCTGGGTGAACATGTTGCCGTTGCCCGTGGTATTACTCGTGTTGATACCTGCACTCGCGGTCACACTGGGCTTGCCGGACGCTTGGGCCAGCTGCTCATCGATGTAGGTGCGGTCCATAGCCAGTTGCTGGACTTTGAGCTCTGGACGTGACTCCAGGGCATGGCTATAGACATCCTGCTTGGACGGCAGCTCTGCAAGCACATCAGTCTCGAGCTGTGGGTCGGCAATCGTCAAGTCCTCGTCGCCATCCAGTTCCATGAGCTGCTTGAGCTGCAAGCGGTAGCCCTCAAGTGTGGTCTCGTCGCTCACCTTCTGGTACTTGTCCTGAGCGAGCTGTGACTCCAGTTGGGAGACATCGGCCTTGTTGAGCAAGCCGGCCTTTTTCAATGCCCGTGCGCGGTCGAGCTGAGCCTGCCCTAAGGCGATGAGTTCATCATCTCTGCTGACGGCTTCCTGATTATAGAGTATCTGGACATATAGCTGGGTAATCTGCTCTTCGATGCTCAGTTCACTGGCCAGGACATTGAGTTCGGCAATCTGGGTGTTGAGCTCTGCCAGGCGGATGTTATTCTTGATCTGGCCACCGTCATAGATGCTCATCGATGCGTTCACGCCATAACTGCCGCTATAGCTCGTCTTATTGCTCGTGCTGATGACCTCGCTGCCCAGCACGCTGCTATGCGTTTGCTGGAAAGGGCGATAGCCCAGCTGCTGATTGCTGGAGAAGCTAACGACGGGTAACCGGTTGTTCCGGGCATCCTCGAGGGTGAGCCGGGAGGTGCGCACGCCCACCTTGTTGCGTTGCACCGTGATGCTCTGCTGCTTGGCCCAGTTGATGCAATCCTGCAATGTCCAGGTATCGGGTGTCGCTGCCGCGGCTACCGCCGTGGTGTCCTGAGCCATCATGCTTAATGCCCATGTCAAGATCATGAAGCAAACCATAGTATATCTCATGACTGTTTTCATACAATTAATGTGTTGATCTGATTTCTTATCGGTGGCAAAAGTAGTTTCCATCTCTGTTCTACCCAAATCTTTTCGACCAAACGCCCATTCGGCTCGACAAAAAATCACCAGTGTCCCCCGCCTCCGGGTTGGGTGTTGGTGAAATTATAGGTGGTGATCATGTTGCTTAGCGTGAGTGAGGCAAGCGTTGAGCCCCCAGTGACGCTAGCACCGGTTACCAAGCCGTCAAAATTGCTGCCACCGCTGACGGTTGCCCCCGTCGTCAATGTGGACTTGCCACCCTTGGTCATGCCTGGTGCGCTCACCAGCAGTGTGTAACTGCTGTAGCCGCGTGGCACAGCAAACGCAAAGATGTTGCTGCCGTCATTGCCGGCAAGGGCGATGTAGGTGCCACTTGTCAAGCTGCTGCCACCGACAATGGCCACGGGCTGAGTCGTGCCGCTTGTGCTGGGCGTCGAGGTCGTACCGCCGATACCCAGGACGGTACCGCCGGTGATGGTAAAGGTGTTCTGGTCACAGTCGATGCCTTCCTCGGGCGAGGTGGTGCCGCAAGCTAACACGGTGCCGCCGCTGATGGCGATATTGCTGTTGCTGTCGATGCCGTCGTTGTTTGTAGCATAGGCAAACACCTGGCCGCCACTGATGGCGATGTTGCCTTTGGCATTGATGGCGTCGTCGTAGGCATAGACCTGAACCTTGCCATCAGTGATGTAGAGTTTGCCTTTACTCTCGATGCCCTCGCTGTTTTCGCCGCCTGTAGTCCGTACCATGATGTCGCTGCCCGCCAGATAGATGTCTCCGTCGCCCTTGATGCCCTTGGGCGACGTGCTGTAGCGTCCATAGCTATAGACCGTGCCCGTGGTGATGACCTTAACAGTGCCGCCATCGAAGTACATGG
>JAFTFA010000079.1 GCA_017449785.1 Muribaculaceae bacterium
GATGACGATGATGTCGATGGCGCTGCTGCGGATGAGCTGGTCGGCAATCTCCAGGGCCTGCTCGCCGTTGTCGGGCTGCGAGATCCACAGGTTGTTGACGTCAACGCCCAGCGACTCGGCATAGAAGCGGTCGAAGGCGTGCTCGGCGTCGATGATGGCGGCGATGCCGCCCATCTTCTGGGCCTCGGCGATGGCGTGGATGGCCAGCGTGGTCTTGCCCGACGACTCGGGACCGTAGATCTCGATGATGCGGCCGCGGGGATAACCGCCCACGCCCAGGGCATTGTCCAGGCCGATCGAGCCGGTGGGGATGACCTCGATGTCCTCGATGTGGTCGTCGCCCAGCTTCATGATCGAGCCGCTGCCGAATGTCTTGCCGATTTTATCCATTGCCACTTGCAGGGCCTTGAGCTTCTCGGGAGAGACCTCCTTGCGTTGCGGCTGGTTGCCGGTGGTAGTTTCTTCTTGGTTGAAAATTTCTTCTGCCATAGGTATTCTTATCTAGTTTAGGTGTTGTTGAATCGTTTCTTGTTCTAGGGATGCAAAGTTACATCTTTTTCCCGAGAAGACCACGATGATAGATGCTCAAAATGTCGGATTCTTGAGCAGGAGGTTGATCAGGCTCGTCACATCGCTGATGTTGATGAATCCGTCCCCGTCAACGTCGGCGTTGGCCTCGTTGATGGGACGATGGGAGAGGCAGTAGTTGATCAAGGTGGTGACATCCTCGATGTTGACGCGGCCGTCGTCGTTGACGTCGCCCGGGATGATCTCGCGGGCAAAGATGTTCTCGTCGAGGTAGACCATGCGGCGCGTGATCCAGTCGATGACGTTCTCGAGCTCGGCGCTCAGGTCGAGCTCCTTGCCGCCCAGGTCGCTGTCACCGCTCCAGCGAGCTTCCTCACGGGCGGCGGCACCGCAATCCTCGATCTGGCTGATGGCGTTCTGGAAACGGGCAACCAGGCTGTCGGTGTTGAGCCAGGTGTCCCTGAGCTGCCAGTAGCGGTCGATGATGTGCTTGTGGTGGACGGTCGACTGGAAGAACATGTCGCCCAGGGGCAGGTTGAGCACCCAGTTGAGCGGACGCTCGGGCGACACCATGGCGTCGGTGAAACCCTGCAGCGACTTGGAGCCCAGCGAGAAATCCAGGTCCCAGGGCGTGATGGTGAGGCGCTTGTCGCCCGTCGCCTTGTCATAGAGGCTGTAGTAGATGTTCTTGGTCTCGTTGTCGGGTGCCTGGATGGTGACCAGGAAGATGAAGTAGTCCTCCATGACCGGCGTGTCAAAGTAGTAGTCCAGCGAGTCGGTCAGGGTCTGCCAGTCATCGACGGCATCGACGCGCCTGACGAACTCAAACGCGTTGTAGAGCGTGCTCCAGTCGGTGGGATTGACTTCCTCAAAGTCGGGGTAGCTCACCTCGTTGCCGTTCCAGGTATCGCTGCCGTTGTTGTAGAAGGGGAAGGCGTAGGTGCGGGCCCACAGCTTGGCTGTCCACTGCTGGCCGTGGAAGACGTTGTTCACGGTGTCGTGCTTGATGAGCCCCAGCTGCTTGCGGTCCACCGGCTCGATGAGGGAATAGATGCCGTGGTACTGGCCGTTGAGGATGACCTCGGTGACCTGTCCGCGCGAGCCGTTGATGATCGTCGAGTCATACTGGATGTGCCACGGGTCACGGGCCATGTCGAGCCACAGGTCGGAGCAGATGCGGTTGCGCAGGCGCAGGGGGTCGATCTGCCCGCCGTCGAGTTTCCAGTGGTTGTCCTTGCGCATGCCCAGCAGCCGCTGGTTCTTCTTCTCGCCGGTGCTGTCGACAAACTTGATGTGGTAGTTGCGCTTGTGCTTGTCGCCTACGTTGGTGATGCCGCCGCGCCACTTGAGCTTGGCCAGCATGTCGAGCTTGTTGTCCCCGTCGGGGGCGTTGAGCGAGACGGTGCCGGGGGCATACTCGTTACCAAACTCCCCGTTGATTTCAAGCACGGGGAGCCAGGTGAAGGTGATGTTGCCTGTAATGGTCTGTTCGCCGTCACTGGCCGTGAAGGGGTAGAGCCTGCCGCCGGTGATGCCCGTGAGGGTGATCTGGTCGCCGTTGGCCACAGTGACGCCGTCGATGGTGACGTCGGTCCAGGCGGTGTCAAATGTCACATAGGGCATCCACTCGCTGCCGAAGGCCTCGCGCGGCACGCTGCATAGCCACACGTCGTTGAGGCTGTCGTGTACTGTCTTGTGGCCGTCCAGGGCGATGGATTGTGAAAGTGCGATGATGGAGCACAACATGGCCATCACTAGGGCACTGAATCTTGGTGATGAGGAATTCATAGCACAATATGTCGTTTTGATGTGGTTCTTGCAGGCCATAATACAGCCTTGAATGGGATGGTGGCGCGGGAAAATGCGCACAACCTACAAAAGTACTGCAAATTCCTGACTGATAGCGCATCATTGTCGAGAAAAATGATAAAAAAAAGAATTATACATTTTTTAGTGAAGATAAGGATTGGCATGTGAGAAAAAAAGAGTACTTTTGTCAAATTTAAGACAAATCATCCATTATTAACCATTTAATAAAACTTTCATTGCAATGAGGAAAATCTTTACGTTATTGGTTTTGTGTCTGCTGGCCAGCGTTGCCTGGGCCGAGGACATTACGTTTGTTGCTGGTGTCGACAATGGCAATAGCGACGGTACTGCAAAACCGTTCACCATTGAGAAATCGGGCATCACCATTGATGTGTCCAATGGTCTGGCCAACGATACTCAGTATCGAGTTTACAAGAGCCAGACGATGACCGTCACCTCAAGCATCGGTGACATCATCAAGATTGAGGTTCAGTGTACTGCCAATGGCGAGGCCCAGTATGGTCCTGGCTGCTTCACTACCGATACCGAGGCTTACACCTTTGAGCCCTCTGGCAAGATCGGTACCTGGAACGGCTCGGCTACCAAGGTGGTGTTCACTGCCGCTACCAATCAGGTGCGCATGACCCAGATTATCGTAACCGTAGGCAAGGCCAGCCTGGCTGCTCCCGCATTTGAGCCTGCCGCCGGTACCTATTATGATCCCATCAAGGTGAAGATTACCTGCCCGACCCAGGGTGCCAAGATCTATTACACCACCAACGGTTCGACGCCGACCACCAGCTCGACTCAGTACACCGGTGAGTTCACGCTGAACAGCAACACCACCGTGAAGGCCATCTCGGCCAAGGACGGTGAGGTGAGCGACGTGGTTGAGGCTGTCTATGAGTTCGGTACTGCCAAGGAGGTGGCCAATTTGGCTGAATATGCCCGCCAGGCCGATGGTACCGTGGTCAAGTTCAAGAATCCCGTCAATACCGTTGCACAGCAGGGCCGTTACCTCTATGTGGCCGACAACTCGGGTTATGGCTTGTTCTATGGCACTACCAATCAGACCTACGCCACGGGTGACGTGATTCCCGCTGGTTTTGTGGGAACCAAGACGACCTACAGCAGTGAGCCCGAGCTGACCGAGCTGACCAGCTTCAATGCCGCCAGTGGCCAAGTCGAGCTCGTTGCCGAGGACATCACGACTGCCAATGTGGATCATGCCCACTGGGCACACTATGTGCACTTTGCTAGCGCAACCATCGACCCCGATGCCAAGACCCTGACCGATGCAGCCGGCACCGCTCCCGTCTACTTCAGCATGGGCATTACCTCCAACCAGGTGGTAGCCGGTACCGAGTATGAGGTTTGGGCCGTTATCGGTTCCTACCAGCCCAAGGACGGTGACCTCGTTTACCAGATCCTTCCCTTCAAGGTGAAGCGCATTGGCGCCGGTGGTGTCGGCATCGGCACCATGGGCGATTATGCCGATGGTGAGATGCTCACGTTTGAGTATGACGCAACGGTTCTGTATCATGCCAACCAGCGCCTGTTCGTGAAGGATGAAACCGGCTACGGTCTCATCTATGGCAACGTGGGCCAGACCTACAAGCAGGGTGACGTTATCCCCGCCGGTTACGGTGGCAAGAAGACGACCTATGGCGGCGAACCTGAGCTGGCAAGTCCCTTCTCGGGCTTCGAGGCTGCTTCGCGCACCGTGACTGTCAATGCCGAGACTGTTACTGTCGATGACATCGATCACGAGCACTTTGCACACTATGTGGTCTTGAAGAACGTGACCATCAGCGATGTGAACGGCTACAACTTCAAGATCACCGATGCCAACGGCAAGACCTGCAACGGTTACAACCAGTTTGGCCAGGATATCCAGGAAGGTTTCTATGCCGAGCTCTACGGTATCGTGGGCTCCTATGGCAAGGATCCTGTTTACCAGCTGCTGCCCATCGTCAAGAGCGTTCCTGTCCCTGTGAAGAACATCAACGAGCTCTACGCACTCAACAGCGGCCGTCAGGGCCACTTCTCCACTGCGCTGACCGCCATTTACCAGAATGGTGCCAACCTGTATGTACAGGATGTTGATGGTACCCAGTCGCTGGTTTACGGTAGCGTTCCCGGCACCTTCACCAACGGTGACCTCATCAATGATGCTATTGCCTCGTGGACCCTTTACCAGAATGTGAAGCAGATGGTTCCCGTCGAGAACTTTGTTCCCGCCGGCCGTGGCAACATTGTCGAGCCCGATGATCCCATGCCCATCGAGGAGGTTTCCCAGGATATGGTTCACCGCTACCTGAGCTTTGAGGACATCATGATCGTCGCTCCTGCCGAGGAGGGTGGCAACTATCTGCTCCAGGACGAGACCGGCAGCATGATCCTGTTCGACAAGTTCGGTGTTATGCCCGAGAATCTCAACCTCGACGAGACCCACTATGTAGAGGGCTTCTTGACCGTCTATAAGGGCGAGCTCGAGTTCTATCCCATCCTGATTGACGGTGGTGATTGCGGTATCAAGGGCGACGTCAACAACGACCGCGAGATCAACCTTGCCGACGTCAATGCTCTGATCGACATCATCCTCGGTGCCAATGCCGACGACTGCACCCGCTGGCGTGCCGACGTGGCTGAGGACAGCGAGATCGGTGTTGCCGACGTGAACGCCCTGATCGACATGATCCTGAGCGCCAACAACTGATCGATTGACACAACAGACAATCCCTGATAGAGTATCGGGAGGCTATGCCCACGCGGCGCAGCCTCCCGATTTCTTTGTGAGAAAGAGTATCCAGCCCACTCCCCCGAGCACGATGACTCTCATGGCCTCACGCCAAGCCGCTAAGCCGCAAAGTTATTTTAGAAGACAAGACAGACTATGCCATCCGGATTGTAGCGTTTTTTTAAAAACAACTCAAACAACGGCATCCGCACCCGCTTGGATCACGCTAAGGCGCTAAGCGAGGTTGACATAAACATCAAGAAATCAGACAAATATGCAAATTCATATATAGAAAGCCGCAAAGGTTTTAAAAGGAAGGACGATAGGTAATGATGCTCAGGTATTGTTTTTTGTGGGGGTGTGCGGTGTACAGTTATGCGCGCCCATTTTTGGGGGGATGAAAGTCAAAAAGTTCTGTGCAAGTCACAGAAAGTGCTGAAAAATGCTTATTTTTGTGAGATAAAATTTGAGATTTGAAAGTTATCTGAATAAATTCTTGGCTTATGCTCATATCACAAGATTATCGGGATTGGTTGACCAATTTAAAACAAAGTATTCGTCAGCGTCAGATAAAAGCTTCCTTGAGTGTCAATCGTGAACTGTTGCTCATGTATTGGGATTTAGGGAAAGACATAGTTGAAAAACAAAAATCTTTCAAATGGGGAGATGGTTTTCTCAAACAATTGAGTCAAGATTTGCAACGCGAATTTCCTGAAATGCAGGGTTGGAGTGAGCGAAATCTCAGAAGAATTCGGTTATGGTATCAGACTTATTCTCAATTCTTTTCAATTCGGACACAAGCTGTGTCCGAATTGAAAAGTGCCGAGCCAACACCTATTGATGCCTCCTCTCATGTGGATTTGCCATCCAATTATAATGAATATGATCAATTATTAAGGCAAGATGCTTTCTTCTCGGTGCCATGGGGACATCACATTATAATTATGCAAAGATGCAAAGACCTGAGTACTGCTTATTTCTATATGAATCAGACTGTTGAATATAATTGGAGCAGATCTACACTAGAATGGCAAATTGATAGCGAACTTTATGAGCGCCAAGGGAGATCAATTACCAATTTCACTAGAACGCTTCCGTTGCCACAAAGTGATTTGGCCCAACAAATTACCAAAGACCCGTATATTATTGATATCATGGGAATACGCCAAGAGATGTCTGAAAGAGAAATTGAGGCGTACCTTAATTCCCACATTTCCCAATTTCTTCTAGAGCTAGGAAAGGGATTCTCCTATTGTGGTCATCAAGTACACTTGAGGGTGAATGATGATGATTTCTATATTGACCAATTATTCTATCATGTAAAATTACACTGTTACGTCGTTGTAGAATTAAAGGCAGTGAAATTCAAACCAGAACATATCGGCCAGCTTAACTTTTATGTTTCGGCAGTAGATGCTCAATTGAAGAGTGACATTGATAATCCAACAATCGGTCTCTTAATATGCAAGGATAAAAATGATATCGTGGCAGAATATTCTTTAAATAATGTTGCTACCCCCATTGGTGTATCGTCTATGAAAATATACAACAGACTTATGGAGGAATACAAGAGTACACTACCGTCAATTGAAGAAATTGAGGAGAGCCTTAAAAAGCATGATCATATCAAATAGAATAGAAAAAACCTATGGAATCATTAGAGCAAAGCTTTATCAATGAGCAGTCTGATTATTAAATTATTAGCAAGACATTCATGCATTTAGAGACAAATAATCTTACCTAGGCTATGTGAGTGTGTGGAGCTTGCTCTGCCAGACAGGCCAAACTTAATTTGGACAATAAAAACCGCTCAAACGGCATGGAATCCACGTTCTCATGGTGCTACACCTTGTGTGATGTTTTGTGTCACGTTGATTAGGGGAGCGGTTGCTGGAGGGTGGGGGAGGCAATTAAAAAAAGTTAATAATTTGGCGTTGTGATGTGGGAATAGTAATTTTGTACCCATAATCTGTATAAATCCCCTTTTTTAATACATTAATCAGGAGTATCATGTATCGTGTCTGTAACAAATACCGCAAGATGAGGTATTTGGGGATAGTGCGCACTTGCTTTTGCCCGCTGTGGACGTTGTGTGTGCCCAGCGATGGCGGCAGGTGGCGGTCATGCAGGTACAGTGATCAGCATTTTTTGCCAGCATTAGGAATAAAACGAGCGCAAAACCGGATGTGTCAGGTCTTGCGCTCTCTTATTTCATTTCCAACCTATATGAAGGCCAGGCCAAGAGGTATTAGCGGGTTCATCCTCTCGTGCCGGCCTCCCGAAAAAAAGTATCGTAGGACCCGGTATTATTCTCATTAAACCATTTATTTTACAATGAAACGCGTATCATTTTTTCTTCTCTTCTCGCTGTCGCTCCTGCTGGCAGTGGGCGCTGGTGACGTTAATCCTTGCCGCGTGTATGGCGACATGAACGGCGACAACAGGGTGACCATCGATGATGTGACGAGCTTGATCAGCTACCTCTTGACCGGTAAACCGGCTGTCCCTGTGGCCCAGCATGTGCCCAACATGACCATCGCCGATTTCAAGGCCAAGCACTGGCAGGATGCCCGAAGCTATGTCGATACAGTAACCGATGACGAGGTCATCCATGGCTGGGTGGTGAGCAGTGACCAGAGCGGCAACATCTACAAGACGCTCTACATCGTCGATGAGTCGGGTGCCGGTTTGGCCATCTGGGTGAATCAGCAGGACCTCTACCGTGACTATCCCGTGGGCCAGGAAATCGTGTTGCCCATGCAGGGCTACTATGTGGGCAAGTACAACGGGCTGCAAGCGATCGGTTATCCCCAGTGGTATGACATGAACAGTGTGTGGGAAACGACGTACATGCCGCAAACGATGTGGGAATCCCTTGCCGAACTCAACGGCTCTCCCGATGCCGGACGTGCCGAGGTGCAGCCCGTCGAGGTGACCCTCGACGAGTTCCAGGGCAAGACCGACCGCGAGACGCTGCTCAAGTACCAGAGCCGCCTGGTGCGCATCAAGGGCCTTACCTTTACCGAGGCCAACGGCGTGACGCCCTACTCGTCTCCCAGCGGGTCGACCAACCGCATCGTGACCGATGCCAACGGCACCGAACTGGTAGTGCACAACAGCAACTATGCCGACTTCCAGAGCGAGGTATTGCCCGTCGGGACGGTCGATCTGGTGGGCGTGTTAACCAGCTATAACACAGGCTGGCAGCTCCTGCTGCGTGACATCAACGACGTGACGGTTGTCGATCCTGGCGTCCCCGAGCCTGTTGATCCCGTCACCACGCTGACCGAAGGTTTTGATCAGGCTCTCCCTGACGGATGGGTCAATGTTGTTGTCGCCGGCGACAAGGACTGGCACTGGATGTATTACCAGAATAACGGCTATGCCGCAATGACGGGCTATAAGGGAACGCCGCCCATTGACGCCTGGCTCGTCACACCGGCACTCGACATCGAGCATGCTGCCAACAAGGGCCTGAGCTTCAGGACCGAGGTCAATGCCTATGGCAGCAAAACCAGCCAGTTTGAGGTCTATGTGCTCAATGCAGCCGATCCCAGAGCAGCGACGGTCAAGGTGAAACTCGATCCCGTGCTGGCAACCGCTCCCGCAACGGGTTACAGCGAATGGACCCCGAGCGGTGTTATCGACCTGAGCGCCTGGGCCGACGGCGTGTATTACATCGGTTTCCGCTACTATGCTGCCGAGGACAACGACTATGCCACCTGGGGCCTGGATGATGTGAAATTTGGCGTCGAGGAGTGTATCAACTATGAAACGCGCGCCGACCTCGAGACAATGGGCACGCCAAAATCAAACTATGGCACCTACACCTCGGCGCAGGGCTGGGTGGCGTCCAACAGCATGCTGCTGAGCGGTGGGGAGGTTGACTCCAACCCTTACTTTGTGTTTATCGGTTATATGGACGGCTCCACGACCGAATATGCCATCGCCCCGACGTTGAACGGCAAGACGACCGCCGTCGGCACGCTGGTGTCGCCCGTGCTGCATGGCGGCATGACCGGGCTGCGCTTCAACTACGGCTCGCCCTTCACGGGGACGGTACTGTCCTTCCGCATCGACGTGAAGCAGGATGGCGAGGTGGTCAAGAGCTGGACCGTTACCGATGAAGAGGTGGTGAAGTGGAAAGTCTATGAGTTTGACGAGGCGTGTGCTGTCGAGGGTGACTTCACCATCGAGTTCACCAACCTGTCCCCGTCGGGCGCGACGACCAACAAGGACCGCGTGTCGATATGGAACATCAATTGGACATCAGCTGAATAATGTTTATTGTAGCACTATCATATAATTATTGATGATGAAGAGAGCTTTTACCTTATGGTTACTGAGTGTGGTCGCCGTCGGTGTCTGCTACGGCGGCGACATCGTGTTTGACGCTACGGTTGATTACGATCCTCAAAATGCCGTCGCCGGGCACATGATCCTGGAGAAGGAGGGAGTGAAAATCGACGTGAGCAACGGCCTGGCTAACGGCTACCAGTACCGTTTCTACAAGAATCAGACGGTGACCGTCACCTCGTCGGTGGGCGACATCACCGGCATCGTGTTCATCTGCACGGCCAGTGGCGAGGCCCTGTATGGCCCGGGAAATTTTGTCGTTGATCGGGGGCAGTATGACTACTCTGGGCAGTACGGCCAGTGGAGTGGTCAGGAGGACAGTATCGTGTTTATTACTGCCGGCTCCCAGGTGCGTGCCACCATGATTGTCGTTACTGTCAATGGTGATGGTGTGTCCAGGCCTGTACCTCCGGTCATCTCTCCCGCTGGCGGCACGTTTACAAGCCCTGTCCAGGTGTTGATGTCCAGCCCGAGCGCCGGTGCCCGCATCTACTATACGCTCGACGGCAGTGATCCCGACTCGCTCTCGACCGCCTATGTCGGCCCGTTTATGGTAGATACCGACCTCACCGTCAAGGCCGTTGCCGTGAGAGACGGCATGATGAGCCTGGTGTCGAGTGCCGCCTTCAGCTTTGTTGAAGGGCAGGTGGACGGCCTGGGCCAAGTGGAGAGTCTGGACGACGGCACGATGTTTGTGAGCGGGTATGACGCGACGGTGCTGTGGCACGCCCGCCATTACCTGTTCCTCAGGGATGAAACGGGCTATGCACTTGTCTATGGCGACGTGGGGCGCACCTATAGGAAGGGTGACGTGATTGCGGCCGGATGGAGTGCCCAGAAGGCCACCTATAACGGACATTCGGAGCTCAAGTCGCCGTTTACCGGCTTTGAAGCTCCCAAGGAATATGTCAATGTTGACCCCGAGGAATTCACTCATCTGGGCCCAGACATCTGGGGGCACTATGTGATTGTCCATGACGTGATGTTTGACCCGGAGAAGCGCGTCTTCCGCGACCGCAATGGCAACGAGTTCCCGTATTATAATACCTTCGGCATCACGCTGCCCGAGGACGGACGGTATTACGACATCTGTGGCATCGTGGGCAGTTACCGGACTGGTGGCGGCAATGTCATCTATCAGTTGTTGATTACCGAGGTGATGGGTACTTACATCCCCGAGAAGTACGCCTGCTGTTTGTCTGACTTGCGTCAACCCCCGGTGGGCTATGTTCTTGAAAAGTGCATATTCACCTTTAAATGTCCGCTCATCGTTGTTTATCAATCTGGCCCGCGGCTGTATGTCAAGGACCAGTGTGGTGATTACACCATGTTCTACAGCAACATTGCGGGAGGTCCGTTCAGCAACGGTGACCTCATCATCGGCTCTGTAGAAGTTGATTTCTTGAGCGGAAGCATCACCCCGGTGGGCGAGTGGGAATTTGTGGGGCCCGGGCCCGAAGTGGAACCCGAGGAGGTCCTCATCGAGGAAATCGGTGCTGACATGCTTTACGCCTATATCCGCATCATGGATGTGAAAATCGTCACCGACGGCTTTACCACCTATCTTGAGGACAGGAATGGCTACAGGATTGCCATGTACAATCCCCTCAACTTGCCTATACCCGATGTCGGGGCTGCTCCCAGCCGCTGGGACGTGGATGGCGACGGCGAGGTGAATATAGCCGACGTCAACCGTGTTATCGACATCATCTTGTCGGGCACGAAGGAGTATGTGTCCAGTTGGACGACCAGCGAGGATGGCGAGACGAGATATGACGTCGATGGCATAGTGAACGTGTATAGAGACATGCTGGAAGTGTTGGCGACGGCGATACGGCCTCACGGTGTCCAGCGTCTCAAGGGGGACATGAACGATGACGGCGAGGTGACAGTCTCGGACGTCATGGCACTTGTTGACCACCTGCTCGACTCTGAGTAAGCCTCACGACGATTCTAAATCTCACGCTAAGCCGCCAAGCGCGCTAAGTATAAGTTATTGCTCGCAAGAGGCTCGCAACTTAACAACTTAACAACTTAGCGGCTTGGCGGCTTAACGTGAGTTTTACAGCCGCAGTAGCGTGTAATATTACAGTTTCATCACGCGCTTGAGCTCGAGGTTCTCGTATCCCTCGGGGCAGTGGGTCGAGAGGTAAACCGTGGGGTTGTTCTGGACGAACTCGCGCACGCGGTCGAGTGTCTCGCGGGCAGCCTCCTTGTCCTCAAAGATGATGGAGAGCTTGTTGGCCTTGAGCGCCGCGTCACAGTAGGTCACGTCGCCGTGGAACATGTAATAGAGGTCGCCCACCTCGGCGATGACGATGCTGTTGCCATGGGTGTGGCCCTTGGCCTGGATGAACCAGATGCCGGGTGCCACCTGCATCGCATTGGGGAAGTTGTGGTAGGGCTGGCCATACTGGGCACGGACGATGTTGTCGCCGTCGAGCTTCATCGCATCGGCATCCTCGGGCGAGATATAGATCTTGGCATTGGGGAACTCGGCGATGCAGTCGCTGTGGTCGTTGTGCTTGTGGGTAATCAGGACCTTGGTCACCTGCTCGGGCTTGTAACCCGTCTGCTCCAGGGCAACCATGTAGTCATTCACCTTTTCACCCATATAGAGCGGAGCGCCCAGCTTCTTGGCCGGACCGGCATATCCCGTCTTGAACCCGGTGTCAACGAGGATCACCTCGTCACCGGTGTCGATGAGGAAGTTCTGCAGGCTGCTGCGGTAGATGATCTGCTCGTCGAACTTGTCCTTGCCTTCTTCACCGCCAAAGGCGAACGGCTGGTTCATGAAACCGCCGTCAAACATTCTTATCGCTTTGATTTCCATATTGAAAGTTGCTCCCGAATATCTCCATCATCATCATGATTGTAATGGAGTGGCCTCAACAGGAGCCAGGCCATGGTTGATTGATAGAAGTTGCCTCTTCACATGATTATCCCATCACGACATCCAGTACCATCATCAGGACAAAACCGATGGCAAAGCCGATGGTGCTCAGGTTGGTGTGCCGGCCAGTCGATGCCTCGGGGATGAGCTCCTCGACCACGACATAGAACATGGCGCCTGCGGCAAAGGCCAGCAGATAGGGCAGGACGAGCGTGAGCAGCGAGGCCAGCAGAATGATGGCCAGCCCGCCGACGGGCTCGACAGCACCGCTGAGGCTGCCCAGCCAGAAGGCGCGCCAGCGCGAGTTGCCCTCGGCCCTCATGGGCATGGAGATGATGGCCCCCTCGGGGACGTTCTGGATGGCGATGCCCAGCGAGACCGCAACCGCCGATGCCAGTGAGATGTCGGCAACGCCTTGCTCGGCACCGGCAAACACCACACCCACGGCCATGCCCTCGGGCAGATTGTGGATGGTGACGGCCAGGGCGAGCATGGCAGTGCGTGAGAGTTTGGATCGCGGCCCCTCAGGACGCTCGGAACCCAGATGCAGGTGGGGTGTCAGCTCGTCAAGGGCCAGTAGGAAACCGATGCCCAGCAGGAAGCCGACCGCTGCCGGAATCACCGATTGCCACCCGCCCGCGGCGTCAGTCATCTCCATGGCGGGGATGAGCAGCGACCAGACCGAGGCGGCAACCATGACACCAGAGGCGAAGCCGAGCAGGGACTTCTGCACGCGGTCGGGCATTTCCCCCTTCATGAAGAAGACCAATGCCGAGCCGAGCATCGTTCCCAGCAGCGTTCCCAGCAGCGGGATGAGCAATCCGATGGCAATCGTGGTAGTCATGATCAAATATGCGTCAATAAGTCATCTGGCTGCAAATGTACTAAAAAAACATTTTTAAAGCACATTTTGCAGCCAGATTTAGTCTGCATGCTCACGCCTTGCGGGGCGAGGCATTACTCGGCGGGAGCCCACTTGCAGCGCACGGGCGAGACGATGGTGCCCTCTTTCTTCAACTCGGCAAAGGCCTTGTCCACTTCCTTGCGGTCGGCATTCAACGCCTTGGTCACGTCGCCGGCCGACATGGGCTTGCCTGCCTCACGCATCACTTGTAATACTTGCTCTTTCATTGTTGCTTGGTTGTTTAGTGATCAGAATGTTACTGTCTCGATGGGTTCCATGATCTGGTAGAAGGTGGCAGTGGCGTCGGTGACGCGCAGCATCACGGCGTTCTCGCCCTTCTCGCCCAGGCCGGCCTTGAGGCTCGGCATCTTCTCGAGCATGGCATCCTTGACCTCCTGGCGGTCATCTTCCACGAGTCGGCACTCGATGCGCAGGGTCTTGCCCTTGAAGGCGCAGATCTCGGCCTTGGGGTTCTGCTCGACCTGCAGGGTGGCATTGGTGCGGGCAAAGGCCATGATATACAACTTGTCCTCAAACATCACGAATGCGCCGTAGGGGCGCACGCGGGGCTGGTCGCCCTCGACGGTAGCCAGGAAGAACGTCTTTGCCTCCTCCAGGAAATTATAAACTTTCTTAATTGCTTCCATTTTCATTTAATTATACTTGGGTGAATAACCAGTTCTGTGCACCGATGCACTCGATCATCTCCAGGGCACCCTGGCTCCAGTAGAGGTCCTCCTCCTCGTCGGCGAGGTAGGCCTTCATGATGTCATAGGTCGTGGGATCGTTGATCAGGGTCTCGCAGCACTTGTAGAGCATGTCCACGCCAGCCTCCTGGATCTTGAGGTCGGCCTTGATGTACTCGACGGGGTTGCAGATGAGTTCGCGGGTCTTGGCACCCTCAAACTTCACCTCACCGCCCAGGTCCAGGATGCGGTCGTTGAACTTCTCGACCCACTCCATCTCCTCGTTGAAGTGGTCGATATACTTCTGGCCCAGCTTGTTAAAGCCCTTGGACTTGAAAATCTGTCCCTGCAGTTTGTGTACGAGTGCGCCCTCGGTCAAACCGGTAGCAAAAAACTGTAATGCTTCAATACTTTTCTTGCAATCCATTATTTCTTGTGTTTTAAAATGTTGTTATTATTAAAGTGGTTTGCAAAGTTAGCAAATTCTGCCTCAACAGAAAAAGATAAAAAGGACACAAAAACCGACCCAAACGAAACGATATTGGCTAAAAATGGTTAATTTTGCAGACTCAAACAAAACTTCACACCTCATGAAACGACTGACCGATGCCATCCGTGAATATCTGCCCGAGTACCTGCCCGATAATTGGGACGGAAACATCTTCTGTGTCGGGACCAATGCGGCTCTGACCTACGGTACCAACGCGATGACCGGCCTGCTGGCCATCTACTCGTTCACGCTGGTCAGGCAGGGGTGGCTCAAGATATTGTATAACAACGAGCAACTGCTGTTGAGCAAGGATGACCTGTATTTCTATAATTCAGGCTTTACCGTGCGGGTGATTGATGCCTCGCCCGACTATCAGGGCTACTGCATCATGGCCGATGCCGACTATGTGCTCACGGCATCGACGGTGCACAAGACGATGGAGACGGTCTATTTCCCGATTGTTGAACTGCGCCAGCCCAGGATGACGCTCACCGTCGTTGAAGCCGACCACCTGTGCCAATTCATGGCGCAGATGGCTCAATACCAGCGCAGTGGCCACCACTACATGAACGAGAGCACGTCGTTGCTGTTTGGCCTGTTCTTGCTGGACCTGTCGGCCATGCAGGAAGTCGCCATCAAGTCTAACCGCCACCCCAAGCGTTACATGGACCTGTACAAGCAATTTGTGCAGCTGTTGCCACTCCACTACATCGAGCACCACGACGTGGGCTTCTATGCCGGCGAGTTGAACATCACCACGACCTACCTGTCCCGCATCATCCGCCAGATGACGGGCCGCACGGTCATCGACCACATCGAGCGCATGCTGCTCATCGAGGCCATGTGGCTCCTCAATTCAACGACATTGAGCATCGCCCAGATTGCCGAGCGGCTGCACTTTGCCGAATCGACCACGTTCTCGCGCTTCTTTCGCCGCTTGAAGGGCATTACCCCCAACAACTACCGCAACAGGCCCCAGGAGGCTGTGACATAATTCAGTTGCTGGCTTTTAATCGGCCTAACGGCCGAGAAATTCAACAAAATTTTGTTTAAATTTCTCGAGCGAAGCATGGCCACGGATGACAAGACAGAATCGGTTACTTGAACAGGCGTCCCACGACTGGCAGCTTGGCCAGCATCTGCTCCAGGTGCTCCTTGCGGTAAATCAGGCCGACGAACAGCAGGAGCAGCACCGTGCGGTAGGCCAGCGCGAGCCACATGTTGTCCACGGGCAGCATCATCGCGGCAAACAGCGCGGCGGCCACCACGGTGTAGAGGGCAATGTCGCGCAGAGGGTAGCTGATGGGATAATGCTTCTGTCCCACGAGGTAACTGAGCACCATCGCAGTGCCATAGCCTGCAAAGCCTCCCCACGCGCATGCCATGTAGCCATACCGGGGCACGAAGATGACATTGACCAGGATCAGCACGGCACAGCCGATGCCCGAGAACCAGGCACCCCAGATGGTCTTGTCGATCAACTTGTACCAGAACGACAGGTTGAAGTAGATGCCCATCATGATCTCGGCGGCCATGACGATGGGCACGACCTTGAGTCCCGACCAGTAGTCGGGAGCGATGATGTACTTGAATACGTCGATCCACGCCATCACGGCCAGGAAAGCCAGCAGGGTGAAGATGATGAAGTAGCGCATGGCCTGGGCATAGGTCTCGCGGTTGTCCTTGTCCTTGCTCTTGCCGAAGACAAACGGCTCGTAGGCGTAGCGGAAGGCCTGGGTGATCAAGGCCATGATCATCGCTATCTTGACGGCAGCGCCATAGATGCCCAGCTGTGACTGGGTGTCGGGCTGGTCGCCGTAGATCTTGGGAAACATCATCTTGTCGAACGTCTGGTTGAGGATGCCGGCGATGCCCAGCACCAGGATGGGCCAGGCATAGGAAAGCATGCGCTTCAACAGCGACCAGTCGAACTTGTACTTGATGCCGACCAGCTCCTTCCAGAAGAAGAAAGTCACCAGTCCCGTGCAAGCCAGGTTGATGAAGAAGGCATAGCCCACGCCGACGGTCGGGTCGTAGATGGCACCGACGCTGTCGGGGTAGCTCTTGTACAGTGCTGGCAGGGCGACAAAATAGAGCAGGTTCAGGCCGATGTTGAGCACGATGAACAGCAACTTGAGCGCGGCAAACTTGATGGCCTTGCGCTGGTAGCGCAGGTAGCAGAACGGGATGCACTGGAACGCGTCGAGGGCCACGACGGTGGCCATCACGCCCACATACTCGGGATGGTCGCTGTAGCCCATCCATCCCGCGATGCCGGGCAGGAACGCGAGCACCAGCATGACAAAAAGCAGCGAAGTAGTGCCCACGCTGATGAGCGTCGTGCTATAGACGGTAGAGGGGTTCTCCTCGCTCTTGTTGGCGAAGCGGAAGAAGGTCGTCTCCATGCCGTAGGTGAGGATGACCAGCAGCAGTGCCGTGTAGGCATACACGTTGGTGATAATGCCGTAGCCTCCCGACGAGGCCGAGAGTTTGGCGGTATATAGCGGCACGAGCAGGTAGTTCAGGAAACGTCCGATGATGCTGCTCAGGCCATAGATGGCAGTGTCCTTTGCCAGAGATTTCAAGTTAGCCATTGTTCTTTTGAGATAGTGCTTCTATAGTGGCTATAGTAATTATAGTAACTATAGTGGATATAGAGATTTTTTTATTAAAAAATTGATCCCACCTCGCCGGGGCGCTCGCGCTTCAGGTGGTTGTAGGCCAGCGTGGTGGCCTCGCGGCCGCGGGGGGTGCGGTTGATGAAGCCTTCCTTGATCAGGTAGGGCTCATAGACCTCCTCGATGGTGCCGGGATCCTCGTTCATCGCCGTGGCGATGGTGTTCAGGCCCACCGGGCCGCCGCCAAACTTGTCGATGATCGTTAGCAGGATCTTGTTGTCGATCTCGTCGAGGCCATATTTGTCGATATTGAGCGCCTCCAGCGCATAGCGGGCGATGGCCAGGTCGATGCGGCCGCTGCCCTTGACCTGGGCAAAGTCGCGCACGCGGCGCAGCAGCGAGTTGGCAATGCGGGGCGTGCCACGGCTGCGCAGGGCGATCTCGGTGGCCGCCTTGTCGTCGATGGGCACGGCCAGCAGGCGGGCCGAGCGGCGGATGATGCCCTCCAGCACCTTGTGGTCATAGTATTCCAGGTGGCAGTTGATGCCAAAGCGTGCCCTGAGCGGCGACGTCAGCAGTCCGCTGCGCGTCGTCGCGCCGATGAGCGTGAACGGCGCCAGCGTCAGCTGCACCGAGCGGGCACCGGGGCCCTTGTCGATCATGATGTCGATGCGGTAGTCCTCCATGGCACTGTAGAGGTATTCCTCCACGATTGGGCTCAGGCGGTGGATCTCGTCGATGAACAGGACATCGTTCTCGTCGAGCGAGGTGAGCAGGCCGGCCAGGTCGCCGGGCTTGTCGAGCACGGGGCCCGACGTGACCTTGAAGCCCACGCCCAGCTCGTTGGCAATGATGTTGCTCAATGTGGTCTTGCCCAGGCCAGGAGGTCCGTGGAACAGCACATGGTCCAGCGACTCGCCGCGCAGCTTGGCCGCAGCGACAAACACGCGCAGGTTCTCGATAATCTTGTCCTGACCCGCAAAGTCCTCAAACCGCACGGGCCTCAACGCCCGCTCAAAATCCTGATCGGTCTTGAGTTGCTCACGTCTGATGTCAAATTCCTCTTCCATACCAATCGGCAAAGGTACAAAAAAGTTTCTTAGAAACTATTTTTTTCCTAAATTTGCGGTTTCAAGGGTCTTTAAGGTCCTTAAAGTCCTTAAAGTCCTTAAAGTCCTTAAGGTCCTTAGAGTCTTTAACGTCATTAATAATTTACGATATAATTGAGGGAATCATGGGCGATGAGAAACTGATCCGTCATAGTGGCAATTACCGCAAGCTGCTCTCTTACCAGAAGACAGAAGTAATCTACGAGATGACTTACTACTTCTGTCACAAGTACTTGAACGGAAAAGACCGCACCGTCGACCAGATGGTACAGGCCGCCCGATCAGGAAAGCAGAACATCATCGAGGGGTGTGCCGCCTCGGCCACTTCGGCCAAGACCGAGATCAAACTAATCAATGTCGCCAAGGCTAGCCTCCAGGAACTGCTCGAGGATTATATGGACTACCTGCGAACCCGTGGACACCGGCAGTGGGAGGAAAATTCTGTGGAATGGACCGCAATGAGGCAACTGGGACGCCAGCATAACGAGCCTAACTATTTCATGAACTTGTGTGAGACTCGCCCGCCCGAAACCATTGCCAACATGGCGATTATACTCATTCATCAGGCCGACTACCTGCTCTTCAAGCAACTTGAGCGGCTGGAAAAGGATTTCCTCAACAACGGCGGTTTTGCCGAGAAAATGGCCCGCATGAGAAAAGATAACCGCGGATATTGACCCGCAATTCTCCCCTTGATTAACCTCACTTTTTTGATCCAAGATGTTAAGCAATGAAGAAGTCCAGTGTCAAGTATCGATATGCACTCAATGAGAATGACAAACTGATAGAGATTCATGCCGCGCATGAGATGGGTGGTGTGTATCATTGTCCGGAATGTGGCGAGCCGATGATACTTAAATGTGGCGCAAAAAAGGCTTGGCACTTTGCTCATGAGAAGGTTGAGTGTGATTACAATCACTATCTTCATACAATTGCAGAGCAGAGAATTCAAGAATGGTTCAATGCCGCAAAAGAGATTCCTGTTGTCTTCCAAATCAATGAAGTGTGTGATTGTAAGGATGTATGCAGATTCTATAGAGGGGAGTTCTGTTGTAGGCCATGTTTATCTGAGGTTTTTAATCTGAAGGATTATTATAGTAAATGTGAGCGAGAAGTAAGATATGAGAAGAAAGAGCGGAGCTATATAGCGGATTTATTGTGTTATCCAAAGAGTATAAATCACGAGCCATTGTTCATTGAAATATGCGTGACACATCCATGTGAAGCAGAAAAAATAGCATCAAGAATAAGGATAATAGAGCTTGTGATTAACTCAGAAGAAGATATTGATGAAATTATAGGAA
>JAFTFA010000080.1 GCA_017449785.1 Muribaculaceae bacterium
CGCAACTTCACCAACTTCGGTATCTTTGTTGAGATGGAAGAGGGCGTTGAGGGTCTGATCCACATCAGTGACCTGTCCTGGACCAAGAAGATCAAGCACCCGAGCGAGTTCACCAAGGTGGATGCTCCCATCGACGTAGTCGTTCTCGACATCTACAAGGATAACCGTCGCCTGAGCCTCGGCCACAAGCAGCTCGAGGAGAACCCCTGGGAGACCTATGAGACGATCTTCACCCGTGGCAGCATTCATGAGGGTACGATCAGCGAGCTCACCGAGCGTGGTGGCCAGATCCGTCTGGATCCCTACGGCGTCGAGGGCTTTGCAACTCCCAAGCACCTGACCAAGGAAGACGGCACCACCGCCAAGCAGGGTGAGACCCTGATGTTCAAGGTGATCGACTTCAACAAGGACAGCAAGCACATCATTCTGTCTCACAGCCGCATCTTTGAGGATGAGCAGCGCAGTGAGGCTCGCAAGGCACGCCGCCAGGCTGCTGCCAGCAAGCCCGCCGCCGAGGCCGCTCCCGCAGCACCCCAGGTCGAGAAGACCACTCTGGGTGACGTGACCGACCTGGCAGCCCTCAAGGCTCAGCTCGAGAAGAACGAGAGCAAGGACAGCGCTCCCAAGACCGAGGAGTAATTTCCTGACCAATCGAAATCAACCGGTTGCCGGTGGCCCGAGAGGGCGCCGGCAACTTTTTTGTCATTTTATGGTATAGTTCATCATCGCACGTGAGGCTGCACGAGGCACAATATACAGTGCTTTCCTCTTGTTTTCCAAACATTTTTTGCTGGATTGCATAATTATTTGTTGAAAAATTTCTGTAATTGAAAAAATAGAAGTACCTTTACACGCCGAAAAACCGTAATGAACTAATCATCATCAAATATAATACTAATAACTAATTCTTTCTACAACGTGAAAATACTTTCTATTAACGACCTCAACAACTTGAGGAAGCGTGCGCAACAGGCATTGGCGCTGCGCGAGGACAGTTCTGACGCTGCGTCAGAGCAGTGTTGTGGACTTGCAACCGGAGCCGATCACTTGCAGGTGCTCTGCTGTGGCGGTACGGGTTGCAAGGCCTCCAACAGCCACAAAATCGTTGAAAACCTCAAGGCCGCCCTCGAGGAGAATGGCATTGCCGACAAGGTGGATGTCATCACCACGGGTTGTTTTGGTTTCTGTGAGAAGGGTCCCATCGTCAAGATCATCCCTGACAACACCTTCTACACCCAGGTGAAGCCCGAAGATGCAGCCGAGATCATCAAGGAGCACATCATCGGCGGTCGCCGCGTGGAGCGTCTGCTCTATGTCGATCCCAAGACCCAGAAGACCGTCAGCGACAGCAAGCACATGGACTTCTATCGCAAGCAGATGCGCATTGCCCTGCGCAACTGTGGTCTCATCGACCCCGAGAACATCGAGGAGTACATCGCCCGTGACGGTTATCAAGGCATCGCCAACGCGCTGCTCAACCAGACCCCCGAGGAGGTGATCGACATCATCAAGGCTTCGGGCCTGCGCGGTCGTGGTGGCGCCGGCTTCCCCACCGGCATGAAGTGGGGCTTTGCCCGCGGCTATGAGAGCGACGAGAAATATGTGGTCTGCAATGCCGACGAGGGCGACCCCGGTGCATTCATGGACCGCTCCATCATGGAGGGTGACCCCAACTCGGTGATCGAGGCAATGACCGTCTGCGGTTACTGCATCAACGCCCACAAAGGCCTCATCTACATCCGTGCCGAGTATCCCCTGGCCGTTCATCGCTTGAAGATTGCTATCCAGCAAGCACGCGAGTATGGTCTGCTGGGCAAGAAGATCCTGGGCACCGACTTTGACTTTGATATCGAGATCCGCTACGGCGCCGGCGCATTTGTCTGCGGTGAGGAGACTGCACTGATCCACTCGATGGAGGGTAAGCGCGGCGAACCCACCCTGAAGCCTCCCTTCCCCGCCGAGGCCGGTTATAACATGAAGCCCACCAACGTGAACAACGTTGAGACCCTGGCCAACGTGCCCATCATCTTGACCAAGGGCGCCGACTGGTTTGCCACGATCGGTACCGAGAAGAGCAAGGGCACCAAGGTATTTGCCCTGGCCGGCAAGATCAACAACGTGGGCCTTATCGAGGTTCCCATGGGTACCACCCTGCGCGAGATCATCTACGACATCGGTGGTGGCGTGAAGAACGGCAAGGAGTTCAAGGCTGTGCAGACTGGTGGCCCCTCGGGCGGTTGCTTGACTGCCAAGCACCTGGACACCCCCATCGACTATGAACACCTGGCTGCATCGGGCTCGATGATGGGTTCGGGCGGTATGATTGTCATGGACGAGGACGACTGCATGGTCAGCGTGGCCAAGTTCTACCTCGAGTTCACCGTTGACGAGAGCTGCGGTAAGTGCACGCCCTGCCGCATCGGCAACAAGCGACTGCTCGAGATTCTGACCCGCAGCACCGAGGGCAAGGGCACCATGGAAGACCTGGAGCACCTCAAGGAGCTCAGTGAGGTCATCAAGGACACCGCCCTGTGCGGTCTGGGCCAGACCTCTCCCAATCCTGTGTTATCGACGATCAACAATTTCTGGGACGAATATGTTGAGCATGTGAAACAGCACACCTGCCGTGCCAAGCAGTGCAAGGCCCTCGTGACCTACAGCATTGACCCGGCCAAGTGTAAGGGTTGTGGCGCCTGCAAGCGCAAGTGTCCGGCCAACGCCATCATGGGCGACATGCGCAAGCCTCACATTATTAACCCCTACGAGTGCATCCGCTGCGGCATGTGTAAGTCTAGCTGCCGCTTCGATGCCATCTCAATCTATTAATTTACTCGATAGCATCATGGAAGAAAAGAATATGATCACTCTGACGATTGATAAACACGAGGTTACGGTTCCTGCTGGGACGATGCTTCTCGATGCCGCCAAGCAGGTGGGCATCAGCATTCCCACCCTGTGCCACATTGACCTGGAGGGCACCTGTGTAAAGAATATGCCCGCCTCGTGCCGCATTTGTGTTGTGGAGGTCGAGGGTCGCCGCAATCTGGCTCCCGCCTGTGCTACCCGCGTGACTCCGGGCATGGTGGTGCACACCAACAGTGCCCGCGTCATCCGCGCCCGCAAGACCGTTGCCGAGCTCATGCTCAGCGACCATCCCAACGATTGCTTGACCTGCCCCAAGTGCAGTGACTGTGAGCTGCAGCGCCTGGTGATGCGCTTCAACATCCGCAAGATGCCGTATAACGGCGGCGAGCAGAGCGAGCGCAAGCAGGAGCTCACCCCCGCCATCTCGCGCAACATGGAGAAGTGTGTCTATTGCCGCCGTTGCGAGAGCGTCTGCAACAACGTCCAGTCAGTGGGAGTGCTCAGCGCAATCCGTCGTGGCTTCAACACCACTATCGCTCCCACGTTTGACCAGATGTTCACCGACACCAATTGCACCTACTGCGGCCAGTGCGTCGCTGTTTGTCCGACTGGTGCTCTCACCGAGCATGACTATACCAACCAGCTCATGGACGACCTCACCAACCCCGACAAGGTGGTTGTTGCCCAGCCCGCACCTGCCGTGCGCGTCGCTCTGGGTGAGGAGTTCGGCATGAAGCCCGGCACGATCGTGACCGGCAAGCTGGCCACCGCATTGCGCGACCTGGGATTTGACTACGTGTTCGACACCGACTTTGCTGCCGACCTCACCATCATGGAGGAGGGCACCGAGATCCTGCAACGCCTCAACAAGTTCCTGGCTGGCGACAAGGACGTGAAACTGCCCATCATGACCTCGTGCTGCCCCGCATGGGTCAACTTCTATGAGCATGAGTTCCCCGATCTGCTTGACTATCCCTCGACAGCCAAGTCTCCCGCCCAGATGTTTGGCGCCGTTGCCAAGACCTACTGGGCCGAGA
>JAFTFA010000081.1 GCA_017449785.1 Muribaculaceae bacterium
ACAATTGCCTTCTTGCCGGCAAAATTAAAATCATTGATTGTAGCCATTTCTAAATAAATTACATAGAATTATTGTTCTTTGTGATATAGGCCGCAAAGGTATTGATTTTTTTATAAATAAGCCCCATTTTTTCTCAAAAAACCACTCTGGCCTCCACGGCTGTTGCATAACGCTGTTGCATGACACTACCGGCCGTCAATCGGTGGCACATGATGATGTGGTTCATGCATTTTGGCAATAATTACATGGACATAATTATCATTTTGAGATTTTTTAAGAAAAGATAATCATCATATTCCCACATTTTTCCTACTTTTGTCATCAACAAATCTTTTTTAATGGTATGAAGGATAATTCTATTTTCAGGACAATGAGAACGGCCGCGATGCTCCTGTTTTCACTCGTGGTGGTCTCTTGTGGCATGTTGCATCACAATGCCGATGATATAATCAATGATATGCGTGACGCCCGGAATGCACAGTATGTCAATGTGGGTAGTGGCCTCTTGGGCCTGGGACGGTTGATTTCGCCCACCTTGTATGATGCCAATATCGGCATTTCCTCGGTGCAACTGCTCGATCTGAGCAAATGCAACGGGAATGTCCGCGAGAAATTCCGCAAGCGCATCCAGGATCTTTATAAGGGCCGCTACTATGAGGAAGTGTTGACCTCACAACGCGACTATGGCCAGCAGTCGGTGCTGATACGCCGTGATGGACAGTATGTTAGCGAGATTGTCATTGCCAACGCCAATGGCACCAACGATGCCATGTTGGTCATCAATGGACACATCAACATGGAGAACCTGGAACGGATTGTCAACGACCAGAAGAGTTTCTTCGACAGGTAGTTTAGAGATAAACTCCCAATGTGGTTTCATGAAAACATTTAATCAATATTTAATAACAAATACGCAACAATGAAAGAACAGATTCAAGCGCAATTCAAGCAGCGTTTCGGTACCGACAGCGTCGTTTACGCGTCGGCTGGCCGTATTAACCTGATTGGTGAACACACCGACTATAACGGTGGATTTGTATTCCCGGGTGCCATCGACAAGTATATCATGGCTGCCATCAACATTAATGGTACCGACAAGGTGCGCGTCCTCAGCATGGACATGGATGCCTATTGCGAGTTTGGGCTCAATGAGGAGGATGCACCTCAAGAGCAGTGGGCTCGCTACATCTTCGGCGTTTGCCGCGAGACCATCAAGCGTGGCGGTGTAGTCAAGGGATTTGACACCGTGTTTGCCGGCAATGTTCCCCTGGGTGCAGGCCTGTCATCATCGGCTGCACTGGAGTCCTGCTTCGCCTTTGCGCTCAACGACTTGTTCAACGATAACAAGATCGACAAGTTTGAACTCGCCAAGATCGGCCAGAGCACCGAGCACAACTATTGCGGCGTGAACTGCGGCATCATGGACCAGTTTGCCAGCGTCTTCGGCAAGAAGGACTGCCTCATGCGCCTCGATTGCCGCTCGCTGGAGCATGAGTATTTCCCCTTCCACCCCGATGGATACAAGCTCGTCCTGCTCAACAGCAAGGTGAAACACGAGCTGGTGGATTCGCCCTATAACAAGCGCCGCGAGTCATGCGAGCGCGTGGCTGCTACGCTGGGTGTTGAGACCCTGCGTGACGCGACCTATACCATGCTGGCCGACGTCCGTGACAAGGTCAGCGACGAGGATTATCGCCGTGCCCGCTTTGTCATCGGCGAGAAGCAGCGTGTGCTCGACGTGTGCGACGCTCTGGAACGTGGTGACTATGAGACCGTCGGTCGTTGCATGTTTGAGACCCACGACGGCCTCTCACGCGACTACGAGGTGAGCTGCGAGGAGCTGGATTACCTCAACGACGTGGCCCGCGAGTGTGGCGTGACAGGTTCCCGCATCATGGGCGGCGGCTTCGGCGGCTGCACCATCAACCTGGTGAAGGAGGAGCGCTATGACAATTTCATCGCCACCGCCAAGGAGAAATTCAACCGTAAATATGGCCATGAGCCCGAGGTGATCAATGTCATCATCAGCGACGGTGCTCACAAGGTGGAGGATTAAGGAGATGAAAAGTATTCGCATTGATACCCACGAGACCGAGCGTGGCGAAATCACCACCTATGAACTCATCAACGCCAGTGGCGCGAGCGTGAAGCTCTCGTCGCTGGGTGCCGGCATTCTCGAGATCAAGGTCCCTGACCGTGACGGCAACTTGGCCGATGTCGTGCTGGGATATAAGGAATTGAAAGACTACTTTTTTGACGGCCCGTGTGCGGGCAAGGTGCCTGGCCGCTTTGCCAACCGCATCTGCAAGGGACACTTTGAGTTGGACGGCAAGGGCTATCAGCTCAACTGTAACCACCAGGGAATCCATCACCTGCATGGCGGCAATGTCGGTTTCCAGAACAAGATCTGGGACTGTGAGATGGACGGCAGCGACACTGTCGTGTTCTCGCTCGAGAGCACTGACGGCGACGAGAACTACCCCGGCAACTTGACCGCTCGCGTCGCCTATACCTGGAGCGATGACAACGTGCTCAAGATTGAATTGGGGGCCGTTACTGATGCGCCCACTGTTCTCAACCTGACGAACCACACCTATTTTAATATGGCGGGTGAGGATAAGGAAGGTACTGCCCTTAAACAGGTACTGCATCTCAACTGCTCACACTATCTGGTCACCGACGCCGACCTGATTCCCACGGGCGAAATTGCATCCGTGGCCGATACGCCCATGGACTTCACCCAGCCCAAGGTCATTGCCCGTGACATCAATCAGGATTTCCCCGCCCTGAACTACGGCAAGGGATATGACAACTGCTGGGTGATCGACGGCCATGAGGACGGCGACCTTCACCTGGCCGCTGTGCTCTGTGACCAAGCCTCGGGTCGCATGGTGGAAATCAGCACCGATCAGCCTGCCGCCCAAGTCTATACTGGCAACTGGCTGGAAGGATGTCCAGTGAGCAAGAGCGGCAAGCCCTATCATGACTACGACGGCGTGGCCATCGAGTGCCAGGGATTTCCCGATGCCCCCAACCACGACAATTTCCCCTCATCGGTACTGCGTCCCGACGAGGAGTACCGCCGCATCATCCTCTTTGACTTCAAAACGGCCAATTAACTAACAACTAAAAACTAACAACTTAAAACTAACAACTAAATAATGAAACCGACATTGTTTGTACTTGCTGCCGGCATGGGCAGCCGCTACGGTGGACTCAAGCAGCTCGACGGCCTGGGCCCTCATGGCGAGACCATCATGGATTACTCGATTTATGACGCTATCCACAGCGGATTCGGCAAAGTGGTCTTTGTGATTCGCAAGGACTTTGAGGCCGACTTCCGTGAGAAGATTCTTTCCAAATATGAGGGACACATCCCCGTGGAACTCGTTTTCCAAGGCCTTAACGACTTGCCCGAGGGCTTTACTTGCCCGCCCGAGCGCGTTAAACCCTGGGGTACCAACCACGCCTTGCTGATGGGCAAGGACGTCATCAACGAGCCCTTTGCCATCATCAATGCCGATGACTATTATGGCCGCAACAGCTTTGAAGTCATGGCTGCTGAGTTGTCTTCACTTCCCGAGGGCAGCAAGGGACATTACAGCATGGTGGGCTTCAAGGTGGGCAACACCATGAGCGAGAGCGGTACCGTGGCACGCGGCGTGTGTGAGACCCGCGACGGCCTGCTCACGGGCGTGGTTGAGCGCACGAGCATCGGCTATGATGCTGACCACAACATCGCCTTCACCGACGAGAATGACCAGGTGCAGCACTTGGCCTTTGAGACTCCGGTATCGATGAACTTCTGGGGCTTCACGCCCGACTACTTTGAGCACAGCGAGAAGTGCTTCGTAGAGTTCCTCAAGGAAAATATCGACAAGCCCAAGGCCGAATTCTTCATTCCCACGCTGGTCAACGAACTCGTCAACAGTGGTACGGCCCAGGTCAAGGTGCTCACCACCGAGAGCAAGTGGTTCGGCGTGACCTATGCTGCCGACCGTCAGGGCGTGGTGGACAAGTTCGCCGAGCTGCATGCCACTGGCGTTTATCCCGACAAGATGTTTTAAATAATTCAAACATCCATTTAAAATGCTTTACACAATGAGACTTTACCTATTTCCTTTAATTGCTGTTGTCTTTAGTATTTTCATGTCTTCTTGTACTGAGAACAATCCGATTATGAATATGAATGACGTACAGAAGACTGACTTGACCAATCCCTTGTTCCTGGCCTATGACAATACGCTTGACAGCAACAACAAGAAAATTTGGGCCTTCAATGACAAGGAAGCCGTCAAGGGAACGATTTCAGTTATTGATGACAACACTCTGCGTGTTAAAACTGATTGGTATTTTGACACCTGGAGTTTATCTGGCTACAAACTGACTTTGGGCACAGGTGAGAATAAGAGAACTTATGATCTCAAGCAAGCAAGCGTTCTGGGTAATAGTGCAATTGTTTTTGGCACTACCTATGTGTGCACGCCTTCGTCCAATAAGAGCCTTGATGGCAAGCGATATGAGGAAGACTGGTTCAGTCGTGGCTTGACGATTAACGCATTCTGGGAGGCTTTGCGTAAATCCTATACCGATGGAGTCTCCGTTGATCTCAGTTTAAACAACTGAGTTCAATGATCATCTAACGCTCGGTGACCACATCACCGTCAACAATTATCCCGTTTAGGCATTGGCCTTTGCGGGATTTTTTTGTAATTTTGCGCTCGATTTTATTAACCATCTAGCAACAGCTTGGTAGAGTTGCAAGGGCTGTCACCCTGGAAACAACTCCAATAATTTTTTATGGCACAAAAAGTTGAAGTTACTCGTCAGGTGACCGCTACCATCCTCTCCATGTCGCTGCTAACAGTGATGGCCGGCGCGGCCATCGCACCCGCCCTGGGAATCATCAAGCAGCATTTTTCCACGGCTCCCGACCTACTGGTGCAGTTCATCGTGAGCATCCCGGCATTGTTGATCATTATCACCAGCCTCTTCTTCCGCACCGTCAGCAAGCGGCTGCGCACTCGCTCGATTGCGATCATCGGGTTAGTGTTGTATGTGATCGCAGGTGCTGGTTGTTTCTTCGTCCGTGATATACATGTGCTGCTGGCCATGCGTGCATTGTTGGGCGTGAGTGTCGGCCTGATCATGCCGCTCTCGACAGGCCTGCTGGCCTACTATTTCCCGCCCAGTGAGCTGGCCCGCTTGATGGGCCTCTCGGCGGCAATGAACCAGATGGGTGGGGTAGTGGCTACCCTATTGGCGGGCCTGCTGGCAACCATCGAGTGGAATTATGCTTTCCTGGTCTATATCCTGGGCCTGATTGCGCTGGTGATGGTGCTCATGTGGCTCCCCAATGAGCAACTGTCCTCCAACGATAAACAGGGCAACCCCTTTGAACCTCGCCACTTGCTCAAATTTCACCCCTCGGTCATCGGCATGTTCATGCTGATGCTGATTTTCTTCATCTTCCCGACCAATTTTGCTATCATTGCCAGTGAGCAGACGTCTTTATCGCCCCAGGCCATCACTATGATTATGGTCGGCCTGGATATGGTGGCATTTTTTGTCGGCCTTGCTTTCGGCCAATTGATGAAGGCATTTCGCCGTCCCATCAAGTATTTTGCACCCCTCAGTTTCATCATCGGTTACGGGTTGTACCTGCTGGGCAGTGTACCAAGCCTCCTTTGTGGGTCGGCGTTCATCGGCGTGGCGGCTGGCGTGGGTGTGCCTTACTTGAATACCATTGCCAGCATCAAGGGTGGGAAAAACTCGGCCACGACAGTTATGCCTCTGCTCTCGGCTGCCCTCTATCTGGGACAGTTTGTCTCACCCATCGTGGTGATGTCCCTCGCCCAGTCTTTCTGCCCTGGCCAAGTGTCCGGTCCCTATCAAGTGGGCATCGCGCTCAGCCTCGTTTTTCTCTTCCAGGTCTGGGCGACAAGGCATTTCCAGAGCCTGCCTCCAGAATAAAAAAACCATCTAAATTAATAGAGTAGAGATTATGAAAAATATTTTATTATTCAGTTTCACGTTATTGTTATGCATGAGTTGCAGCACCAGCAATCAGAAGGATGATCAGCACAAAGGTCCTCGCCAAGGGATGCACCAGCAGCTGAACAAGGATGATGACACCACCTTTGTCGCGCTCAGGGAGGCCGTCGTGCCCACCTTCAAACAGTTTGTTTATCAAGATAAACAATCGGGTAAGTCGATGGAATACAACCTTTTCATCCCCGAGGGATGGGAGAACAATAGCTATCCGCTTGTACTTTTTATCGCCGATGCCAGCACAGCCGGCAAGGAGGTGACAGCACCGCTCACTCAGGGGTACGGGGCCCTGCTCTTTGCCTCGACGCGTGATCAGGAGAAGCATCCGTCGTTTGTGCTCGTGCCGCAGTATTCCGAGACTGCCGTGCAGGATGACTGGAGCCACACCGATGAGGTGGACATGACCATCCGTTTGCTCAACGAGGTCGTCGAGAAGTATCACATCGACAGCCATCGCCTTTACACCACTGGCCAATCGATGGGTGGCATGATCTCGTTCTATTTCAACATTACTTATCCCGATGTGTTTGCCGCCTCATTGTTTGTGGGTAGCCAGTGGGACACCAGTAAGATGACCAACTTTGGCAGCAAACGTTTCTTCTACATCGTGGCCGGTGGTGACAAGAAAGCCTCGGGTGGCATGAGTGACCTCGCTGCTGTTCTCAATGAGAATCAGGCCAAAATCGACTCTGCATCCTGGAGTGCCAAGTTATCAGGCGAGGAACAAGACAAATTGGCGTCACAGTTGATAGCGAGAGGGGGCAATGTCAATTTCATCACCTTTGAAGCAGGCAGTGTCTTGCCCGATGATGGCAAAGGCATGGAACACATGGCTTCTTTTGATTATGCCTACAAGTTGACCCCGGTTCGAGACTGGTTATTTGAACAATCCCAATAATAAGATTGACGTATGAAAAAGACATTATTCATGATGATGCTTGCCGCACTTGCTATTGGTGCGACAGCCGAGACCAAGGCACCGCAGTCCATGCTCCAATTCGATCCGAGTGGGGGCGAAACCAGAGTATTGACCATGCACAATGGCAAGGAAGTCAAGTACCATGCCTATGAACGCCTTTACTTCGTGACCAATGTTGAGGATTCGGCCTATCAGTTCCTGAATGTCTATGTGCCCTACGGTGCTACACAGCAGACACCTATTTTCCTCCGCACCTACGTCGGTGGTTACATGGCCTCTGCTGCGGGCCAGCCCCAGGCTGGAGACGCCAGCGGACGCGCCCTCCAGGAAGGCTATGTTGTGGTCATTCCAGGCTCCCGTGGCCGCAATTCAACTGTAGTCGCTACCAGGAATGACAAGAAAAAGGGCATCAAGAAAGGCCAGACCATCTACACGGGTCGTGCTCCGGCCGCCCTGCTTGACTTGAAGGCTGCCATCCGCTACCTGCGCCATTTTGATAATGAGATGCTCGGCGATGCCGAGCGCATCATTACCGATGGCACCAGCGCCGGCGGTGCCATGTCCTCGCTGATGGGCGCTACCGGCAATAATCCTGCCTATGAACCGATGCTCAAGGCGATGGGGGCTGCCGATGAGCGTGACGATGTGTTTGCCAGCGTTTGCTATTGCCCGATTATTGACCTGGACCATGCCGATATGGCCTACGAGTGGCTCTATAACGGCACCGACAGCCGTCAGCAGGGGAATGCCGATGTGCTGGCCGTGAGCAACGAACTCAAGGCGATGTTCCCTGCCTATCTGGCAAGCCTGAATCTGCGTACTCCCGACGGCACATTGCTTACTGCCGACAATTACCTTGATTACATCAAGAGCGAACTCATCCGCTCGGCCCAGATGGCCAAGAATGCCGGTGCCGACATCCCCGACAGCCTCGGCTTTGTTTTCAGCGAGGAAGCGAGCTTTGGCGCTCCTCCCATCAATGGCGGCATGACGCAGACGAAGGCCGGCATGGCCCAGATGAAGGCCGGCATGCGGCCTCAAGGCGACCGTCCGCCCATGATGATGCGTCCCGGTGGTTCCAAGCGGGCAGGGGAGTACATCATCGACCTCGACATGGACAAGTATCTGAACTACGTGGTATCCACCCAGCCGTTGAAGACTGCTCCGGCGTTTGACACCCAGGGAGTTGTCGGCCAGCGGGCTTCGGGCGAGAACGAGGAGTTTGGCGATAGCAAGGGTAGCAGCGTCAATTTCACAGGGTATAGCGCTTCAAAGACGGGCACTGTCGTTACTCCTGGGATAGCTGCCAATGTAGCCCTATTGAATCCCATGAATTTCATTGGCGACGGAATTTCCGACGTGGCTCCCCACTGGTACATCCGTCATGGCGCCCGCGACCGTGACACCGCTTTCCCTGTGCCTGTCAATCTGGCGCTGAAACTCCAGAATGCCGGCAAGGATGTCAATTTCCTGCTGGCATGGAACCGTCCTCACAGCGGTGATTATGCCCTGGATGAGCTCTTCCAGTGGATCGAATCTCTTTTCTGATCATAACCGAAACTAACCGTCAAGAATCAGGAATTGGTGCTCGGATACTGTAAATTAAGGCAGGTGGGGCACAAATTCCTGATTCTTCATTTCAGTATCCTGATTATAATCATTATCTTTGCGGCATGAAGTGGCTCAGTAGACATAAGCTTAATATCCGCAAGCCAGTGAAGATAGGCAAGTTGCGCCGCAGGATCAAGACAGCAGAAAAGCGTTTGGACCGCAGGCAGCAGTCGCGCGCGAGTATCATCCCTGTTGTCGACGACACCCAGCGCACTTGTTCCAATTGCGGCACGACCTATGTGGGGCGCGTGTGCCCCCAGTGCGGCCAGGCGGGCACGTGGACACGTTATACCTGGCACCAGGCGATGCTCAATTTCCTTGACATCTGGGGCCTGGGAAACCGGCCTATTTTCCGCACGTTGAAGGAGCTGTCTTGGCGTCCCGGATACATGGTGCGCGACTACTTGAACGGTCACCGCAACTTTTATTTTCCTCCGTTCAAGCTACTGGCCATCATGGTAGTGTTTTTGTTCCTGACCAGCCAGCTGACCCATGAGAATCAGTTCTCGTTTTTTGAAACCATGAGCCGGTTGGAAAAGTTGGATTCGGCCTATCATGTCGGCGAGTCCTTTAGAAAGCTGGAAGTCAACAAGGCCGACCAGGCACCACCCGGCGAGAGTGTATCGCAAGCCGAAGTAGAAGTAAAAAAGGCCGATAAAGATGATGATGGGCTTGACCTGTCTTATACCAGTTACCGCAAGACTATTGTCACTACACTGGTCCGTTTTTCCAAGTTCATGGCGGGCAATATGCTTTATGAGTGGCTGTTTATAGCCGCCTTTGTGGGCATATGCATCTGGATAACCTTCCGTCACGTGAGCCGCTACACGCTTGTAGAGACCTACATTTTTTATGTCTTTTTACTCTCCATGGTACTGCTGTGGCGAATTCCTAAACTGTTGTGCAGCGGGGTCATTAATGTGTTTGACGGGCCAGCCGAGCCGGTGATGTCAGGGACCGACATCAGCTTTCTCGGGTTTTGTGCCGCCGTGCTGGTAATTATCTTCACCGTGATTAAGTACGTTATTGGCGCCTATTCGTGGTTTTTGGAATTTTTGAGTTTCCGGCAGTTTTATCAGATGAGCTGGGGCTCTGTGATCAAGTATGCGGTACGGCTGCCGGTGGTGGGGAGCATGGTGGCGTTATGGTTCATCTCGTTGCTGGCTGCTGCGTTCCTGGTCGAGGAATCGGTCTATGTGGGGTTGTTTATCTATATCATGCTGCTGCTGCCGGTGACGTTTGTAGTCGCCGAGCTGTTCTTCAACCGCCATCAAGCTCATGTTACTGCTGCTGCCATCAGGCTTAGCAAGACTGCTATATTGATGAGCTTGATTATCAATTGCACATTGGCTTTTATCATGTATGACCAGAATTTCAATATCACTTGGTCCTATGTTTTGCTGACGTTGTCTTACGTTGCAGCAACAGCATTCAGCCTCTTGCCCATAGTACTGTACAAGAGGTTTCACAATGCCTGGATTGCAAGTCTTCCCACGGTGATATTGACACTCGTGGCAGGCTATATTTTAGCGACTTGAGGTCGATGGGTCACTTGCGCAGCAGGTGATTGAGTACCAGCCAGCCGCCGATGGCCTGTAATGCCATTCCCGGCCATCCCAGCTTCCAGTCCTGCAATGCGCTGGCAAGGCTGCCCGTCATGGCCCACTCGATGAGACCGCCCACCAACTGATAGCCCAGCACGACACCGATCAGTGCCAGCAGCGACGCGCCCTTGCTGCGGCTTGCCATCCATGAGGCAGCACCAGCCAGCAGCACGCCCTTGATGGTGATGATGGGCAGGACAGCGGCGGCAGGCATGCCGAACAGCACCGAGTTGACCAGCGGCGACAATACTGCCGTCAACAGTCCCACGCGCAGGCCGTACTTGTAGGCAGCGATGAGCGTGAAGAAGTAGATGGGCAGCAGCATCAGGCCGCCCTGGGGAATCAGGTGGCACAACTGCGGCAACACGATGTTGCCGGCGATGAATAGCAATGCGAAAAGATAGGTGCGCATCTCGCGCCATCCCAGCGAATAAAGACTGATTGAAGCAGCGTTATTATCCATGATTTAATGTTGAATTATTGTTTCTATTGCAATTTCATTTGATTGGCAAAGGTATGACATTTTCTTCAGTTTTACAACACCCAATCAAAAAATATTGCTCATGATCATCTCCCTCATTGCTGATCCTTCAACCAGAGGTCGTAATAGTGGGATTCTTCTTTTGCAAATTTGCCGCCACCTTTGGTGCGATGGTGCCACAGCGACTCATTGTTCCACATTGACTGCTCAAGCTCTACATCTCCGATGCTGATGGATGAGATATACCTCCAAGCATGTACTACTTGTTCTTCCCTGTACAAGCCTTGCCACTCGCGATGAATGGTCAGATACTGATTTGGGGCGAGTATCGCAACGTAGGTGCTATCGCTGCCGTCAAAGTGAGTTGTCACGCTATCACCTCGGTGAACATCATAGCCCAGATAGGGCGAACTCATGATTTCCTGATAGAAAGAGACCGTAACGGTGTCACTTGTCATATTACGGATGTTATATTCTGAATATGAGATCGTTTCACTTGATGTCAGTATCATGATTATTCCTGCTATTGGCATCCAGAGTTATAGATTGATTCTTGTCATTATAGATGAAAGTGTTTTTATCCTATAAAACGGCAAAAACCTCAATATCTTGCCTCGCCATCAACAAAAACCTGTCGCGACATGGTTTTAGCCATTTTTTACTGCTATCGATGGTTTTAAACTTGATAACGCGAACATCAACTCGGGTATTAATCTTTTTTAATAATGAATAATGAAAAATTGGTGTATTATTTTGGGAATTAGTAGTACCTTTGCAGGTCGTTAGAGATTCTATGCTCTCGATGTCGATCGATGACCTAGAACTCAATATTACGAAAACCAAAACTACTTTAAGGTTACTATATAATTTTTCAATTTTTTATGGCAGAAAACAAAAAGAAATTGTTCGACCAATTCGCGCCTGTCACTCCCGAGGAGTGGCGTGCCAAGGCCGAAGTTGACCTCAAGGGGGCCGACTTTGAGAAGAAAATGGTTTGGCGGACAAATGAGGGTTTCAATGCCCAGCCGTTGTATCGCAGCGTGGACATTGCCGACCTCAAGCAGACCAAATCACTCCCCGGTGAGTTCCCCTACGTCCGCGGTACTCGCCACAACAATGACTGGAAGGTGCGCCAGAACATCGACGTCAACAGCGACGACGTTCAGGCCGCTAATGCCAAGGCTCTTGAGATCCTTGACAAGGGTATCAACTCAATCGGTTTCCACTTCCATGGTGGCGACGTTGACCTCAAGGCCCTGTTGAATGGCATCGTCCTTCCCGCTTGTGAAATCAACATCCAGTGCTGCCCCAAGTGCGCCTTGGGTTATGCCGAGCAGTTGGTAGCCCTCTGCAAGGAGGCTGGCTGCGAGGACACCTTTGTCGGCTCGATCGCCTTCAATCCGTTCAAGCGCATGTTCAAGCACGGCGAGCCCTTCCCTGGCGACATCGTCAAGATGGCTACCGACCTGATGAACATCGTTAAGCCCGTTGCTCACCTGCGCGTGCTCAGCGTTGACTCGCTGGCCCTGAACAACGCCGGTGCCTACATCTACCAGGAGCTGGGTTATGCTCTGGCATGGGGCGCCGAGTGGATGGCCATGATGACCGAGGCCGGCTTCACCGCCGACGAGGTGGCTAACCGCATCAAGTTCAACATGGGCGTTTCGACCGTTTACTTCATGGAGATTGCCAAGTTCCGCGCTGCTCGCGAGCTGTGGGCCATGATCGTTAAGGAATTCAAGCCCGAGAACGACTACTCGTGCATGATGAACGTCAATGCCGAGACCAGCCGTTTCAACCAGACCATCTATGACAGCTACGTGAACCTGCTGCGCAGCCAGACCGAGGCCATGAGTGCCGCCCTGGCATGTGTTGACTCGATCGTAGTGACCCCGTTTGACGCTCCTTATCAGAAGAGCGACGACTTCAGCGAGCGCATTGCCCGCAACCAGCAGATTCTGCTCAAGGACGAGAGCCACCTCGACAAGGTCGTTGACCCCGCCGGCGGTTCCTATTATGTAGAGATGCTGACCAAGAACCTCGCCGAGCAGGGCTGGAAGCTATTCCTCGACGTCGAGGACAAGGGCGGCTTCAAGGCTGCTCTCGAGAATGGCGAGATCATCAAGGCCGTCAATGCCAGTGCCGACGCACGCTTTGACAAGGTGGCTAAGCGCCGCGAGCAGTTGCTGGGTACCAACCAGTTCCCCAACTTCACCGAGAAGGCTGCCGACAAGGCCGATGCCCGCGAGGCTTGCTGCTGCCACTGTGGCTGCAACCACGAGGAGCCCGAGGGTGCCGTGAAGCTGAACACCAAGCGATTGGCCGAGCAGTTCGAGGAAATCCGCCTCGCTACTGAGCATGCTGCCAACACGCCCAAGGTCTTCATGCTCACCATCGGCAACCTGGCCATGCGTCTTGCCCGTGCCCAGTTCAGCGACAACTTCTTTGCCTGCGCTGGCTATGAGCTCATCGACAACAACGGTTTCAAGACCGTCAAGGAAGGCATGGACGCCGCTATGGAGAAGCAGGCCGACGTTGTCGTGCTCTGCTCCAGTGACGACGAGTATGCTGCTCTGATTCCCGAGGCTATCAAGGAACTCAATGGCCGTGCCGAACTCGTTCTGGCAGGTCCCGAGACCGACGAATTCAAGGCCCTGGGCATTGAGCACTTCATCAACGTGCGCACCAACGTGCTTGCTACATTAAAAGCCTTCAACGCTAAACTGTTAAAATGACGAGACGACTATGAGACCGAATTTTAAGAATATCGATATTGCTAACGATGCTTTTAATGTAAAGCACAATCCCCTTCCCAAGGGCGAGGTGTGGAAGAATGCCGAGTTGATCGACATTAAGCCCATTTATACTCATGAGGACATCGAGGGCCTGGAGCACCTGGAGTTCGTTGCCGGTATTCCCCCCTTCCTGGGTGGTCCTTACTCGCTGATGTACCCGTTCCGTCCGTGGACCGTCCGTCAGTATGCCGGCTTCTCGACTGCTGC
>JAFTFA010000082.1 GCA_017449785.1 Muribaculaceae bacterium
GTACCGTCGGCACGCATGGTGGCGACGAGCGAGTAACGGTTACCGTAGTCATAGGAGACACGTCCCATAAACGAAGCTATTGACGGGGCGTTGCGGTAACTCCCGGTGCCGTCCCACAGCGTGACGGCACCCGACTGGATGGCATCGATGCCGATGGCATTGGTCGAGAAGCCCGTCGTGGTGGTATAAAAGCCCGTGTGAGTGTCACGCTCCACCTCGGCAAGGCCCATCACGTTGAAATGGTGCTGGCCTAGGGTTCTGTCCCACGTCACCGTCGCGGTACCGAGCAGCGACTCGGTCTTGGCACTGCTGCGATAGCCCTTGCCTCCGCTCCAGATGCTCGTCGGCAGGAACTGCGCCGTCTCGACCTCGTTGTGGCTGTAGGCACCGAACAGGGACAAAGTCCAGCTGTCGGTCAGGTTGAAGGTCAGCTTGGCATGGGTGCTCAAGTGGGTCGTCTTGCCGCGGGTGCGGCTGTCCATCAGGGCCAGCGGGTGATTGATCTGGTTGGAGAGGCTGAAGCCGTCCCATCCGCCGCTGCTGTTGCGCTCGGTGCCGAAGGTGGGATTCCACGCCTGGGTCGAGTAGAAAGTTTTCTGCACGTCATAGACGGCAGTCTGGTCCTTCTGCACGTTGCCGAACATGCCGACCTCGATGGTCAGCAGGTCGCCGAACATGCGCTGGTGCATGTTCATGTTGCTGGTCAGGTTGCGCAATTTGTCATGCAGGATGACGCCCGTGTGGTCCATATAACCCAGCGACACGCGGTAGCCAGAGCGGTCACCGCCGCCCATGAAGGCCACGTGATGGTCCTGCAAGAATGCCGTCTGCTGGATGGCGCGTTGCCAGTCGGTGTCATAGCCCTTGTCAATGAGCATGTCACCCATGTTGCCGACGGCACTGCGGTAACCCGCCGCATCCAGCATGTCCAGGTTCTTGACCACGCTGGTGAAGCCCACGCTGCCGTTATAGGTCACAGTGGCACGATGGGCGGCACCTTTCTTGGTCACCACCTCGATAACGCCCGATGCGCCGCGAGAACCATACTGGGCGGTTTCGCTGGCATCCTTAAGGATGGTAAAACTCTCGATGTCTGACGGATAGATTGACGACAACGTGCTCAGGTCGCCAAACACGCCATCGATGATGATCAACGGGTCGTTACCGCCCGTGACAGACGTCGTGCCACGCACGCGCACAGCGTTCATCGCGGCGGCACCGTTATTGCTCTTCTGGATCGTCAGACCGGCCACGCGTCCGTTGATGGCCTCCAGGGGGTTGGTCACCTGCTTCTGGTTCATCTGGTCGGCAGTGACCACGGTGGGCGACATGGCGGCGCGCATGGCGGTGTCTTGCGGGGCGATGTCCTGGGCTGCCAGCGGCAGTCCCAGTGCCACCAGGGCGGCAGCCAACACATGGCACGGGTGGAGATGATGGATCTTTTTCATTCTAGTGGATGGGTGTATTGGATGTCAAACAGTGAGAAGTTCACCTTGCCGTACACCCGCTGCTGCGAGAAGTGGGGCAAGGCACTGAAGTCATGCTCACGCGGATGCTCCATGATGAACAAGGTGCCGTCATGGACCAGCGGCGAGTCGAGTACCAACTGCGGGATGTCGCCAAAGCGCGGCAGGTCATAGGGCGGGTCGGCAAAGATGATGTCAAACGACTGGCGGCACGTGGCCAGGAACTTGAACACGTCGCCGCGCACGAGCGTCAGGTTCTCGTCACCCAGTTGCTGCTGCACCTTCTTGATGAAATCGGCCTGGACTCGGGCCTTCTCGACCGACGTCACGTGGGCACAGCCGCGCGACAGGAATTCAAAACTCATCGCACCCGTCCCGGCAAACAGGTCGAGCACGGTCTTGTCCTCCAGGTCAACGAGGTTGCCCAGCACGTTGAACAGGTTCTCACGCGCCATGTCGGTCGTGGGGCGCGCGGTAATGTTGGTGGGCACGTCAAAGCGCCGACGTCCATATTTTCCGCTGATTATTCGCATAGGGCAAGCAATATCAGTTCGAGTGGTGCCTGCATCGCATTGCGGCCCAGCCTCATCGCGGCGGCGGGATAGACAGCAGGCATCACATATTTCACAAACTCACGCAGCCGGGGTGTCATCGCCGCACAGGCCTCGCGGTCGCCCATCAGCTGCAATTCGTCACTCAACTGGTCCAACCCGTAGGTGCGCCATGCGTTCAGGGCATAGTAGGCGGCATCCTCGTGGCTGGTATAGGGGTAGGTATTGACACGCTGCAACGCCGTCCCGCGATAGATGGCCATGTCCATGCTATCGGGGCGCAGGTTCAAGAACATGCGTGAGACGTCATCGCCCGCCTCCAGGCCGGCATAGTGCTCACACAGCGGCAACAGGTGATGGTACACCTCGGGATAACTGAACGTGCGGCCCAGGAAAGCCTTCATGCCGCTGGGCATCAGCCAAGCGACCTTGGCACCAGTGGCTGGCAGCAGGCACACGGCAGCATCGCCGTCATCGGCGGGAAAAGCCTGGCGCACGAGCGACAGGCAGTCGTCATCACCCGTCTCGCCGGGCAGCAGCACAAAGTGGTTGGAATGGACCACGACGCTCACCTGTTTGTACTCGTTCAACAGCTGGGGCGAGTCATACACGGCATCCTCGAGGGCCTGCAACGACTCGTCACCGCGCGGCACGCTGCCGACGATGAGCGATCCGGACACCGTCGGGGTGTACAGGATATAGTCCACCTGCCTGTCATCGATCGACACGAGCAGATTCCACACCTCGGGATGCTCGATATGGATTTCTTGATTCCCTTCCTTCATGTCGCAAAAGTACATAAAAAACACTGATTATCCCCATCGTGGCCCAAAAATTCAGGTTTTTTTGCTACTTTTGCGACAGTATATTATTTCTACTTGGCAAATATGAGAACGATATTCCTCTGGGCTATTGCCCTGTGCATGATAGGGCTGGCAGCGTGCGGTGGCAGCAAGGGCAGCTCCACTGCCGATGACCGCTATGCTTTCCTAGACAGCCTGGGCATCACCGTCAACGATGACCTGTTGCTGCCCGACGACCTGACCTTGCCCGACGTCTATTGTGGCGACCCCGGCCAGCAGGACGGCGACCTCAAGGGCAAGGAAATCAACGGCGAGCAGTACGAGGCACTCGTCATCCCCGCCGGCAAGGACTTTGTTGACGAGATGGGCAACTGGATGCTGCTGGGCGTGCGCGACATGGGCAGCGGCATCACGCTGGCGGCTTTCTATGAGTGCAGTGGCTCGGGCTACTGCGTGGACTTGATGACCTATGACCGCCAGGGACGCTTGCTCGATGCCATCAACGCCCGCGAGCTGCACCTGCTGTGGCGCACCGACCTGGGCGACATCACCAACGACACAGTGTTCACCCTGGACGGGCACTTCACCTTCAACGGCAACGGCGTGACGCTGCACCGGGCGATGGGCCTTTGCGTCATGGACTTCGATAACGACGTGAAGGGGGCTCCCATCTGGCAGCAGGAGTGGGAACAGCAATATGTCATCAATGCCAAGGGGCACTTCGTCCTCGAGGGTCAGCGCGTGATCAAGGAGACTGGGCAGGTCGATCAGTATGCCGCCCTGGACTTCAAGTCATGGGACATGCTGGTGTGCTCCCTGCATGACCCCGACATCATGGACACCTGGAACGAGTACTCCGAACTGGTCAATTCCACCTATGACCCCGACTACCAGTACAATCCCTTCCCGTGGGACGTGGCGCAACTCTACCACATGAATCCGCAGCGTTTCCTGCGCTGGATGGCAGCCCATCGCGGCACCGGCAACCGCCTGTTGCCGCAGTTCAAGCTGCCTACCGACGACCGTCCTGCCCTGCTCGGGGAAATCGCCCGCCTCGACGACCCAGCGGCCCGCCAGTGGCTGTCGGGCATCGTCAACGGCTGGGACGACAAGCCCTTGACCAAACACCTGTAACTGTCATGAAAACTCTGCTCATCATCGCCGCAATACTGCTCATGGCCTGTAACAACCTCAACACGGCACCGCAGAACGACAGCCTCCCGGCCCTGCCCGACGAGTTGCGGATAGGACGCAATGCCCTCTCACGGGACACGGTCCCCGCTTTCTCATTTCCCACCATCACCGATGACCAACGCATGACACTGCAGTTGAAGTCGGGCCTGGTGGTACCCGATAGCACAATGGTCATCGGGAGCCGCAAGGCGAATGGCAACTGCACGCTCGAAGCCTACCTGGTGCCCTCGGGAGAAATCCCCAACGATTTCAAGATCTATCTCACTACCCGCGGGAGTGACGGCTACGGCATCCACACCATCGAACTGGACAGGTTCCACACCTGCCAGTATCAAGGCAAACCGCGCTTGGGCGGCAACCGCTACTACACCACCGATGCCGAACTGCGCTTCGACGGCGACGCCCGTTTCACCCTGCACCGCGTGATGACCCTCACCAGCATCTTCCTCAAGGACCGCAGCACCCACGAGATGTGGCGCGTCGAGTGGGACAACCTTTATGAGATTGATGCCAGCGGACACATCATCTTTATCGGGCAGCAAGAGACCCTGCGCTCTCCCGCCGACCTCGACGACCCCGTCATCGACCAGTACATGTCCCGCGACCGCCAATCAACTAAATAACAATCCCCCAAGGCCATGATACTCAACCATATAGCACTAATGATTCTCGCCGTAATTGGATTCGGTGGCAAGGAGCGAGTTGCCCAGTTTACCGAGGGCAATCTCTTCTATAGCAACTGGGATGCTCCCCATGTCACCCTTGACAGTTGTCTCGACCGTAGCGTTGAGCATCTGATTATCCCCAGCGGGGTCACCCACAATGGCCGTTTCTATCCCATTGTAGAGATTGGTAAAGACGCCTTGCGAGGAATGCACAATCTGGTGGACGTAACAATTGAAATGCGATTAAAGACTGATAATGAGGAGGTGGAGGAAGCTAAGCATTCTATTCTTCGTGGTGCATTCAAGAATTGCCCCAGGCTGTGTGTTATTAAGGTCAATGACACGATACCCCCCAGCATCGGCAGGCACCCTTTCTATGGCGCTGAAGTCACCGAGGTGTTCGAGCCATACCATCTGGAGAGCACCATCATCGTCGTGCCGCCTGGCAGAGAAGAAGACTATCGAAATGCCCAGGGATGGCGAGAATTCAAGTACATCCAATCCTCATGGCCAACTCCTGAGGAATACCATCTTGACTCACTAGATGTGCGCATCAATGAACTTGAGATTGAGCTCCAGCGTGCCCGTGGCACTGCCCAGCGACTGCAACAAGAGCTGGACGCCTTACGTCAATCCCGCGACATCAAATCCAGTTTTATCAGAACGGCGCCCCCATCATCCCATTGATCATCGCTTCATAACGATCACAGTGCTCCTTGATGGCATAATCAATTTCGGCCATTTCCTTGATGTCAAACTGCCCCTGTATGCTCTTCATGTACCTATTGGCTTCATTTCGGCCTTTTAGACTCAGTGAATGCCAATCCACCCAGACGGTAGTCCACCCTTTGCCTTTCATCGTAGCCGTGTCAAGGTGTTCCTTGAGATGTGTTCGCGCATTGGCGGCATCAACGCGGCGTATGCCTTCGACAATGGCGGCATCGATACGCCTCTGCCTGGCATTGCGGCTCTCTTTTTCCTGCTGGAACTGCTGGTTGCTCGAGACGAGGATTGACAGGCTGTCGTTGAGTGTGGCCAGCCTTTGCTGCATCGCCGCCACCATCTGTTGCTGAGCATTATTGTTAGCCTTGAGGCGCTCTTTGTTGGCCGTCACTTCGTGACGCAAGGAGTCCACAAGTGGGCTGTTGTCGGTGACAGGAATCGGCTTGGATAGCAGCCACAGGGAGATGAGACCCGCTATAAATAGGGATGTTATAGTTCCTTTTTTAATCCACTGCTGGATGGTACTCATCCGTTGCAAGTCATTTTGGAGGTCAGCAACGCTCTGGTATCGCTCGTTGATGGGGCGCAGGCAGCGCTTGCACGCACGGTCATAAACACCGCCCATATCCATCTTCTGGATAATCATGCCCAGAGAATAGATGTCGTTGCGCACATCAGGCACAGTGCTCGATGCTTGTTCAGGGGCCATATATTGCCAGGTGCCGGCGGGTTGCTTGAGCACGGCGTGGGTATCGGTATCGGCAAGCCCAAAGTCAATCACCTTGACCTGCTTGCCATTGTGGGTAATCATGATATTGCTGGGCTTGAGGTCACGATGAGCTATTCCCAAGGTGTGCAGGTAGGCTATGGTGTCCAGCAACTGGTTGACAACACGGAGACGCTCGTCACGGGTAGTGCCACCGTCAAGCCATTGACTCATGTTCTGTCCCTCGACCCATTCCATGACGATGCAGTGTCCTAGCGTCGGCACATCTTCCATACCGATGGCCTGAACCACACCAGGGTGCTGGGCACGCATGGTGAGTTCAAACTCCTTGGTGAGCATCTCTTGATAAACTGACTGACCGGCCACATCGGCATTGAGCGACTTCAACAGGTACCAGCGGCCATAGCGTTTGCCCTTGGTGAGCGTGTTATGGTTGCGTGTAGCGACCGTCGTCAACTGTGTGAAACGGTTGCTCACGCCCTCAAAGCCGTCAGTCAGATAGCCCGATGCCGATGATGTATCTTGAGAATCAGTCTTCATCGGTCAGATAAGTTCCTTTGTCCACCTTGATGACCTCAAAATGGATGCCGCCATTGTTGCCGCACACATAGCCCACAGGAGGTCGCCCTTGCTGAATCAGATTATCAAGGTAAAGCGGCTCATTCTCCATCATTAGTCCGCAAATGAACGTGTTGCCGGCTTGGAGTCGTGTGCGCTCCGATGCCTCGACGACAAACTGACTGCCGCCCAGATACCTGACGGTACATTGCCGTCCTGGTTTCCATGACAGCATGACGCGGTCCCGGACAGCCAGCTCGCGCACCACATCAAGGCGTTTGCTCACAACCACATTGCTGGGCACCTCGCCTTCCTGGTCTTGCTCATGGTCACAAAAGTGGCTGTAATCACGGTAGCCCAGATAGCGTGCCAGGCAGTCCAATGTGTATTGCCGCGGACGTGTGTTACCAGGCAGATACCCCCACAGGCGCTTTAGCGTCATCGTGCTGACTGGGGCAGAACAAGCGCTCAACTCATCGCTCAACCATTCAAAGTCGCGCGGAGTCTTCATACTCCTGCGGCAGGAGTGTTCCACCCTTGCCAGCAAAGCCGTTTGCAACCGGATATCATCGTCTGTTGTTCTCATGCTGTCGATTTTCGGGCAAAGTTATATCAAAAAATCAAGCAAATCCAAACACAAAACTTTGATTTTTCACTCATTTGTCATTTTGTTCACAATACACCCCAATTTGTACCAAAATGAGCAAAAATGAATCCCAACACCCACAGTAACTTTGTATCCGAACAAGATTATTACCAATTAATAACAATTAAACCAACAACAATGAAAAAATTATTCACATTTACAACATTTGTGCTCATGTCTCTGGCTTCGATAGCCTTTGCCCAAGAGACCAAGACTGTAGAAATCGGCAATGGAACTGTGCGTAACGAGGTCGTGCCTATCCACAACTGGTGGCAACGTTCCTATACGGGCAATGAGACGCTGTATTTAAAAGAAGAGCTCGGGATGCAACCTGGCGACAAAATCACCGCCCTGTCTTACCACTGCATTTACAATTCTGCTGCTGGCGGCAATTACAATGTACGCATCATCAACACCACACTATCAAGGATGATTGATGAACCGGTTGAAAATTGTTCTGAAGACACAAGTATCCTCCAAGTCCCATTCGAGTCCACTATCTATGGGAGCGTACATTTGGATCCGTATTCAGCTGACTGCTGGATTACATTTGAATTGGACACCCCGTTTGAATACACTGGCGATAACATTATCATTGACATCCGCAACTCCGAGCCTTGCACACGTAGGGGTTGGGTTTATTTCGCCTCGACCGATTGTGACCAATGCATGAGCATCGCTTGGAGAAACGCAGCTGATGAAGCCGTCACGGGCTTCGTGGAGGCTTATGATCCTTACGGCGATTATGACTCAGGTTTCTATGGAGCGAACCCCGATGAAGGAAACCGTGCCAACATCCGCATCATCTACATTCCCAACGAACATAAACCCAAAATCGCCAACGTGGGTGACGGAAATGTCCCAAGCGAGACAGCTCCAATTGTTAATTGGTACCTGGGGTCTTATCAAGGTACTGAAACCATTTATCTCAAAGAAGATCTGGCTCTGGAGAAAGGTGATACTATTAGTGCTATCTCCTACCATTGTATCTCTCGTTCAGCTAATGGAGGGAACTTTAATGTCAGGTTAATGAATACTGATGAAATAAAGCTTTATGATGGAGATGACTGGGGGGACGAACAGAGTACAGATCTTTCCTTGATAAGACTTAACTATAATGACACTGTATATGCCAACGTTCAGCTCAATCCGTATTCTGCTGGTAATTGGATCACTTTTAAGCTCTCTAAGCCTTTTATTTATGAAGGTGAGAACATTATCATCGACATTCGTAATACCGAAACAGGACAATCATCTTATTTGTGTGAATTTTCATCGACTTCATGCGTTGGACGTAGCATTTGTTGGTGGAAAGCCAATGGTGAAGATGTAACAGGTTTTACATCTACGTATAACGCAGGTATTGCCCCAACGTCTGTCAGTAGGTCTTCAAACAGATGCTATCCTAACATTCGTTTTTTTGCCAACGGTATGCTTGGTGATGTGAACAACGATGGAATAATCAATATCGGTGACGTGACCGCATTAATTGACCATCTGCTAGGCAGTGATGCAAATACGTTCAATAAGAGAAACGCTGATGTTGACGTAAATGGCAATGTCAATATCTCAGATGTGACCACCTTGATTGATTTCCTGTTGTCCAATGGCAATTAAAAAGAAGATGAAACATTTATTGATTTTGCTATTCTCGGTGCTTCCAGTTTGCGCTTCGGCCGTGGATTTCATCTATGATTTTGAATGGCTTGAGCCTGACAACAGAGTGGAAGCCGTGGTGGGAGAGCCCCATCAGTTACAATATAGCTGTTCAAACCCTGGCCTTCCATTTACAGATGACTTTTCCGGCTCATGGGTTCATTACGATTTCGAGCCGTTCCAGCACGTCGTTGATTCGCCGACAGGGTATTCCATCGATGAGCATGGTGTCATCATAGGCTTGATTCCAGGTTCGTATGCCATCAAGTTTACGGGGTGGATTCTCGCAAAGAATGGTGCGAATAAATGGCTCTACATCACTGTTGTTTCAGAAAGGAAGGAGTCAGAACCCAATAATTCATTAGAGGCAGCTAATGAGGTTTATTCCAAGATCCGTTTTGGCTTGTACAACATTACCGATATCGATTATTTTAAATACGAAAATGACAAGCTGAAAAGTGGCGATGAAGTAACGTTCAAGATTCACTATTATGGGACCAGAGAGAACCCATTCGGCTACAAGTGGTCAATGTTTACCGGAACCAATATGACAGGCGGAGGTTCGTTGATTATGCAAGACCAGCAATGCAGCACTTACGCCTTAGCAGGCAAACCTGTTTACTTTGAAGTCTATTATAACCAAAGCTACTCGCAGTACTTCAATTACGGAGAGGAGTTTGCCGCTGAAGTCTATATTAATGGCATTCCAGCAAGTGAATATGGCAAAGACAAAGAGTATGACGTGAATGGTGACGATGAGGTGAATATTGCCGACATCAATGCCATAATCGATTTTATTCTGGACCAGTCATTGATTGATGCAAGCAAAGCCGACGTGAATCATGATAGTGAGGTAAATATCGCTGATATCAATGCCATTATCGACAAGATTCTGGGCAGTTGATACAAGTATTGGAGCCTGATGTGAGAGGGGGGGAGTGCTAAAATTCTGGCACTTTCCCCTCTCACTGCTGGGCATGAACCATGCCGGCAAGGCCGCGACCTTACCGAGTCATGCATTTAGGGGGGTACAGGTCCGCAATATCTCGACAGCCTGGCGTAGAGATTGTGCCGGGCTGTAGAGGCGTTGCATGGCTCTGTCTTGTAAATTCCCTTTCTTTTTGTTGCCAGAAACGCGGGGAATCGCTACCTTTGCGGGGAATAATAAAACTTGACTATCATGGCAACAGTTGACGACAAGAAAATCATCTTCTCGATGGTGGGCGTGAGCAAAACCATCCAGCAGAACCAGAAGCAAATCCTCAAGAACATCTACCTCTCGTTCTACTATGGCGCCAAGATCGGCATCATCGGCTTGAACGGCGCCGGTAAATCCACGTTGATGAAGATCATCGCCGGACTGGAAACCCAGTACCAGGGCCAGGTGGTATTCGCGCCGGGCTACTCGGTGGGCTACCTGCCCCAGGACCCGCAGCTCGA
>JAFTFA010000083.1 GCA_017449785.1 Muribaculaceae bacterium
CGCTCGATGGAGCCGCGCAGTTCCTCGCATATCTCCGTCAGCTGCGCCGGCGTGAAGTCCACCGACTCCTCCTGGGCGGCATTCTCCTGGGCGATGGCATCGTCTATCTGGCTCAGCAGCGCACGTATCTTCTGCTGCAGCTTTGCCCGATTCTTCACCACCGTCTTCTTCCACACGAAGGTGTACTTGTTCGCCTTGGACTCTATCTTCGTGCCGTCGATGTACTCCACCTCAAGGCTGATGAAGCCCCGCTCGGCAAGGATCAGCACCAGTTGGGTGAACACGTTGTCAATCTCCTCCTTGACGCGGTTGCGGAAGTTGTTGATCGTCTTGTGGTCGGGTTGGGCATAACCGGCCAGCCAGATGAAATGAACGTCACGCTTGAGCGCGTTCTCCATCCTGCGGCACGAGTAGATGTTGTTCATGTAACTGTAGATAATGACCTTGAGCATCATCCTCGGGTGGTAGGGGCTCGCGCCGCGGTCATAGTACAGGGAGTATATGCGACCCATGTCCAGGCTGTCAACAACCGCATTGACCAGACGGACAGGGTCGTCCGGGGCAATATCTTTGTCGATTCTTTCAGGAAAAAGAACCAATTGGTTGTTTATGTGCTCACGAAAGTGAACTTTGCAGACATATTTTTATTTAATAAATTAATTGTCACAAAGTTACTAAAACTTTTTGACATGACAAAGCCTCCGCTTGGGAAAGTAGAGGCTTTGTTATATGTTTTACAGCATATTACAAAATGAGGATGTGACACAATTATGACACACCCTCTTTTTTTGTTGTGTATGTCGTTGGCGTGTTTTTCTGGGTCATTGCAAAAAAAGCATCAGACTCGTAGCGTCATTGGGCTGTCAGTTGCCGCAATATGTGCCCATGAAGAAAAGTGAGCCTGTGCTGTTTTCGACGATGTAATATACAAATGGGCGTGTGGCGTGGAACGTATAACATGATCCGGCATGTATCATAGATCTGTTTGTCATCTCTGTCACTGTCACTGCGGCGGCTTTGGTCCCCTCCTCATTGACTTCGATGATGGCCTTTTGTTTCATCATGGAAACATAGAGGATGCAACTCTGGGCCATGCCGGTAAATTCGGCATGGTTTTCATCGAAGGCTAACGGCATGCCCATGGATGAAAGCACGTTCTTAAGGTCTGTTTCGTTGGAAGCTGTGAAACGAGGTATCAGGATATCCACATGTCGATGCTTCATCCCATAATCAAGCTTCTTGATGCTCTGGGATGAGAGGCTCTGGATGATGTCGTTCACGGTCTTTCCCTCATTAGGAAGCAGAATATACATGCTGTAGCCCATGCTGCCGTAGGGCAGGCAAAGCGCTTTGTACAGATTGTTCTCGTCATACTTGGCTTGTTGCAGGTTAAGGTGCATCAGCGGGAGCTCGACGGTGCAGCCGTTTGGCATTGTGAAGTCCATATCGTGGGTTTCCGTGGGATCGAATTTGTTGGTCCATGCGGCCTTGAAGTAAACGGCATTCAACAGATACATGGCGGCTCCTGCTTCGAGGTTATAGAGAATCTTGGGAATCATTCCGTTGGTGCGAATGTTGCACCAGTAGTTGATGATGTCAACGTTGCTGCTCTTGTTGAAGTCTAGGGCGTCAATTTGGGCATGGTAATACTTCAGCATATCGGCTTCGTACTGTGGAATAAGACTGATGCCGAGTGCTGAGTTGACGTTAATGCTATTTGCGATTTTCATCGTCACCCTTGAGTCAACACGAGGGGCTTCATCTATCATCTTCTTGAAGTAATTGTTGATCTCATCGACCGAGCCGCCCAGCCCAAGTACGTCGGATATCTGCTGGAACGTTTTGCCTTCGGCACCCTCGTTGAGCATCCCGAGCATGTAACTCACGCTGATGGGGGACACAATGGTGCTGACATTGCCCTGCGTGTCCTTATTGATGGCGCGGAAAAGATTGCATGCGAAATCCGTGTTGTTGTCACTCATCTCGCGCTGGTGTGGACTCAATGTGATCTTCCTATTCACGGGTGGTTCTGCTGCATTAAGAGAAATGTCGTGACAGGTGATGGGAGGTAAGATATTCATTATCGCTACCGCACTCGATGCTGCAAGTATCCAGAATCGTCTCATGTTCATGTCATTTTAGGCGTTAAAAAGAGGTTGTTATGTAAATCAAGATGCCAATTTCTGCATCAGGGTTATCATCGCTATCAGCCGCTTCCCTATTATTTCTGGCGGGGTGGCTGGATGCTCATCTGTAATAGAGACTATAGACCGAAGGCAGAGTTTAATCAGGTAATTTAAAAAAGCTCGACTGGAGAGAGTGTAGAACCTGCGTAGCGTTGGCGATGGTCATTGGCATGTCGAGCGGCGGCCGCGCCTGGGCGGGGCTCTGCATCCCACGGCTTGATTCTGTCATTGTTGTAAAAATATTTGGCATTTTATTCACTTTTTTTACTTAGACAGGGTTGCAAATCAAGAATTATAACTATATTTGCCCTGCCGTCAGAGTTCTTGTTTGCGCCACTGTGATGGGCGAAACCTCTGGAGAGGCAATGTCCTGCCAACTTGTTGAGGGTAGGGGATGAGGATACAGATAATAGTTTGCCTCCTGATAAGGGCTGAATAACCGATAAAAAATATAACCATAATAAACCAGTCATTACATTATGTATAAAATTGAAAATCATCCTATTCTTGAATTACCCAAAGAGGAATACGTTGAATTCCAGTTCGAGGGAAGAACCGTTCGCGGCCAGAAAGGTAAAACCATCGCTGCCGCGCTTCATCAAGCCGGATTGATCGTGCACAGCCACAGCACCACAGGCCGCAACCGCAGTCTGGAGTGCGGCATCGGCAAGTGCGGCGCCTGTGAGATGCTTGTCGACGGCCAGGTACGTCGCATCTGCATCACCAGTGTCGATGGCGTGAAAGAGGTGTGCGAGATTCCCAAGGACTACCTGCCCGAGACCAAGGCCAGCGGTGCGCGTGAGACCAAGGTTTACAAGACCACGGTTGCCATCATCGGCGGCGGCCCTGCCGGTCTGGCTTGCCGCGAGCAGCTCACTGCCCTGGGCATCCCCAATATTGTGGTGGACAACAATGCCACCGAGGGTGGACAGTTCAACATGCAGACCCACCAGTTCTTCTTCTTCGAGAAGGAGCAGAAGTTCGGTGGCATGCGCGGTTTTGACATTGCCAAGACGCTTGCCGGCGACAACCACGACGGCATCCTGCTCAATAACACCGTGTGGGACCTGCTTGAAGGTCGCCGCATCGCCCTGAAGAATATCGTTACCCAGGAAGTGAGCTACATCGATGCCGACCATCTGGTGGTGGCCACGGGTGCCGTGCCGTTCATGCCCGTGTTTGAGAACGACGATGTGCCGGGCGTTTACACCGCTGCCGTGTTCCAGAAGATGATGAACCAGGAGCACACCCTGCTGGGCAAGCGCGTGCTTACGGTGGGCGCCGGCAACATCGGCTACCTCACCAGCTACCAGGCCATGCAGGCGGGAGCCACGATCAAGGCCATCATCGAGGGCATGGACCACGAGGGCGGCTTCCCCGTCCAGGCCAACCGCGTTCGCCGTCTGGGCATCCCCATCATGACCTCCCACGTGCTTATCCGTGCCATCCCCAACGATGACTACACCGGCGTGACGGGTGCCGTCATTGCCGAGTGCCGCAATTTCCAGCCCATCCCCGGCACCGAGCGCGTGATCGACGACATCGACATCATCAACATCTGCACGGGCTTGATCCCCGACAACCAGCTGCTCGTGAAGGGACGCTCGGTATTCGGCCGCAACGTGTATGGGGCGGGCGATGCCGTGCGCATCGGCGAGGGTACCAGTGCCGTGCTGCGTGGCCGCCAGGTGGCCTATGAGGTAGCCCAGGAGCTGGGCATCCGCTTCCCTTATGAGGACTACCTGGAGGTTTCCCGCCAGTATATCGACTCCCAGCAGCGCCCGGTGCGCCTGCTCGACGAGCCGCGTGTCCCCAGCGAGGAGCGCATGGCCTTGAAGCCCTATGTGCAGATCAACTGCCTCTACGGCTTTGCTTGCAATCCCTGCACGTTCTCGTGTCCGCAGGGTGCCATTACCAAGCCCACCACGTCGTCGGTGCCCATTGTCGATTATGACAAGTGCATCGGCTGTATGCAGTGCGTGAACCACTGCCCGGGCCTGGCTATCTTCGGCTACGACAAGCGCAAGAGCGTGGTCTTCCTGCCTGTGGAATATGAGGTGGAAGAGGGCCAGGAAGTGTTCCTGGTGAATGACAACGGCGCCAAGGTGGGCGAGGGCGTCATCGAGAAAGTGCTCAAGAAGGACAACAAGACCCATGTGGCCCGTGTCAAGGCCACTGTGGCTGATGACCTGAACCAAGTGAAGGGCTTCATCCTCAAGGAGCGTTATCCCGAGCCCCTGAACCTGCGTCCCCTCACCGATCCCCAGGAGGGCAAGGCCTTTGTCTGCCACTGCGAGGACGTGGATGTGAAGACCCTGCTTGCAGTGGTCGGCGACCGCAAATTCATCTCGGTGGATGAGCTCAAGCACACCACCCGCATGGGTATGGGTCCCTGCCGTGGCAAGCGCTGCGTGTCGCGTGCCAAGCAGATCCTGCGCGCCCACGGCATTGAGGTGACTGGCGACAGCACCCCGCGTGCGCCGCTGGCCAACCAGGTCACCCTGGGCGACGTGTACAATGGCGAGTCACGGGAAACCTTCGTCTTTGAGCACGGTTCGGTCATCGAGAAGGCCGAGACCGAGATTCTCGTTGCTGGCGGCGGTATGGCAGGCAGCGCGGCCTTCCGCTACTTTGCCGAGGCAGGCAAGCGCACCGTCCTGGTCAACTATGACCGCGGTTCGACGTGGCGCTGCATCGGTGGCGGTCGTCCTGCCTTCTCCAACCCCGACATCAGCGACATTGCGATGCACAACCTGGAAATCTTCCGCGACGACCAGGAGCACTGCAACATCGACCTGAAGATGACCCGCTATGTCAACCTCGTGCATGACGATGCCACCTATCGCTCCCTCGACGCCTCACGCGCCTGGAGCAAGGCCTACATGATCGACCGCAAGGACTTCACCGAGAAGATTTCGCCTTACTGGAATCCCAACGACAACATCTATAGCCACGCCCTGATCTCGGAGAACTGCTGGCAGGCCACGCCGGGACGCACCATCGAGTATGTGCGCACCGTGGGCAAGCAGCATGGCGGGCAGGTGCTCGAGGACTGCGAGGTGCTGCACGTGGAGCGCATGGGCGACAAGTACCGCGTGCTCGTGCGTCGTCACGACAAGCACTATGTGGAATTCACCTGCGACCACTTTGTCAACGCCATGGGCTGGGGCTCCGAGAAGTTTACCGACATGCTCGGCATCGACACGCAGCTCTATCCTGTCAAGCACCAGGCGTTCATCACCCGCCGACTGCCCAACCTGGGCGTGGGTGGTGACTCGCTCGACATGATCATCGACCGTCGTCATTACAAGGGCTTCAACGCCGTCTATGGGCAGCAGTTCCTGCACACGGGACAGATCATCGGCTGCGCATCACCCGACTGTGACCCCTATGAGGCCCGTCAGAACCTGAAGTACAACAGCCAGGCCTTCCTCAAGGTGGTGAGCGAGATGTTTGCCCAGTGGATCCCCAACCTGGCCTCTGTCGGCTTCCATGCCGTCTGGGCTGGCTACTACATCGAGCCGCGTTACATCATCGACCCCGAGGTGGGTCTGCTCACTGGCCTGCGTGGCCACGGCTTCATGCTCGGCCAGTACCTGGCCAAGCTCTATGTGGACAAGTACCTGGGTAAGCCTGTCCCGGCCTACATGAAGGATCTTGCCATCGGTGGCAACGGCCTGAGCGAGAACGCCTTCCAGTAAACGAGGGACCGATTAGACCTAATTGAGGTGCCCCCCGGAAGTTTTGCCAAGAACTTACCGGGGGGCACTTCATTTTGTGGGTAGGTGAGGCAGTTCATTGGCCGAATATTGCATATAGGGTTGTTAAACTGTATTTTTATAACTACCTTTGCGGGCGAATTGATAGCTAAACCTAAACGATCAAAATCATCATGGCAAACAAATTCTTACATGCTTTTATCCTGTTAGTGGCTGCGCTGGTGTCTTGCCCGTCAATCCAGGCTGCCGATGCCGTGCACCTGGCGCCCAGCAGGGGCGATGGTGTCATTATCGGTGATGTGGACAACGACGGTGCGGTCAACATCAACGATGTGACCACTCTGGTCAACTTCTTGTTGAAAAAGGGACCGAACGACTTCTTTCTCGTGACTTATGACACCAACCGTGACGACAAGGTCGACATCAGTGATGTGACAATGCTGATCAATTATCTGTTGAAGGGCGCATGGCCCTGGGATGAGGTGCAACAGCCCACCGAGACGATCACCGTCAACGGCGCGTCGTTCAAGATGGTGACCGTGCAGGGCGGCACCTTCATCATGGGTGCCAATGACAATGATACCCTGGCCCACAACAGCGAGAAGCCTGCTCATCAAGTGACGCTATCGACCTATAGCATCGGCCAGACCGAGGTGACCCAGCCGTTGTGGAGAGCCGTGATGGGCTGCAACCCCTCCCACTTTGCGCTTCCCTTCTACTTTGACCCCAATACTCCCATCGAGAACGTGTCATGGGACCAGTGCCAGGCCTTTATCTTGAAGCTGAACGAATTGACAGGCAGACACTTCCGCATGCCCACCGAGGCCGAGTGGGAATATGCTGCCCGTGGTGGCAACCAGAGCAAGGGTTACATCTACAGCGGCAGCGATGACCCGAATCCTGTAGCATGGTATGGCGGCAACAACCAGAACGAGAGAACCAAAATCGTCGCTATCAAGGTGCCCAACGAGCTGGGCATCTATGACATGACCGGCAACGTGTGGGAATGGTGCATGGATTGGGTCGAGGAGGAGGAAATTCCTTTCTACGAGGGGTATAAAATCTGTGGTCCTTTCCATGGAACCACCCGTGTGCGCCGTGGCGGTTGCTGGTCGGGTACGGCCGAGAACTGCCACCTGTTGACCACCTCGGGCAGCGCTCCGGCTGACTCTAACATCCGCCTCGGCCTGCGTCTCGTCCTCGATGAGGATCATTACGACAGTTTACATTTCTCCGAGAGGGTGATCACGGTTCCCGTGGGCTGCAGCAAGACGGTCAAGCTGCTCAATGGCCGTGGCTACTATGGTGCCGCTGGTGGTGAAGATAACTTTGCCTGTGCCTTTAATGGTGATAATCTTGTTGTTACAGGACTCCACGAGGGAGTGAACACCGTTCATGTTTGGAGCGGCTTTAATGATCCTGTGGTGCTCACGGTGATTGTTAAACCCTGATAGAATAGCAACAACAACGTGTGTCCTGATGAGGCTGTGTCATCATTCAGTCGCTGGCTTTTAATCGGCCTAGCGGACGAGAAATTGAGCAAAGATTTGTATAAAGATTAAACAAAACGATTTTTCATTATATTTTTATTTATAATTTTGTTGAATTTCTCGAGCAAAGCTCGATTCAATTTTCGACAAAAGAATTATGTCACACTCTACTCGGTGTCAGAGGGATTTTTTGTAACTTTGTGACATCATCATTTATTTGGGCACTATGGACAATGAACTGAATATCGGTATGACATTCTCGGGTGGCGGTTACAGGGCCGCCACCTTTGACCTGGGAGCGCTCTCGTTCCTGAACTCAATTCGTCTGGACGACGGGCGCACGCTGCTGGACTGCGTGACGGCCCTCACGTCGGTCTCGGGCGGCACCATCCCGGCCATGAAGTATATGCTCGCGCGGGCGCGCGGTCAACAGGTCGATGACATGGTCAATGAGCTGTACGACTTCCTGTGCAACGAGGACCTGATGACCCATGTGTTGAAGCAACTGAGCGACGAGAAGGCCAACCGCGAGGCATCGAGCATCAAGATCATGGCGGGCATCTATGACCGGCTCTTGTTTGACAATGCCACCATGGGCGACATCATCGACAATTTCGACCGCATTCCCGTCAAGGACTACACGGCGTTGGCCACCGACTTTGACAACTCGTTGCCTTTCCGCTTCCGCTTGACCGAGGGCCGCATGACCGACGGCGCGCGGATGACCTATGGCGTCTTTGGCAACCAGCGTCACAGCATCGGGCGCAGCGTGGTGCGCCACATCACGCCGGGCGAGGCACTGGCCTGCTCGTCGTGCTTCCCCAGCGGCTTTGAGCCGATGATGTATCCCGATGATTTCCGGGTCGCCCAGGACCCCGACCTGGCCGGCACCATCAACATGCGC